>JBBSPP010000028.1:0-12657 GCA_038258625.1 Chitinophagales bacterium | reverse complement strand
GAATACTACTTTTTACACTCGGCATTTTTATTTTAGGATTTTCTTCCTGTATTCAGGAAGGCCAATTAATATTAACGCCCGCCGAAAAATTACAAGGCGAATGGTATTACCAAAAGGCATTTTTTGTATATAATAATGGACAGCGTAGAGATGATGTGCTTAATGATTTTGCGGATTCGCGTATCATATTTGATGGCAACAGCATTTATATGGAAGACCTCCGAACCGGGCAAGCTTTTGATGGCACGTATGATTTGTACACCGATGACGTAGGCGGCTATTGGGATGAAAATGGAAATTATATCGAAAACATGGAGCGGTTTTTATCAGCTTATGTTTATGACACACGCACAAATAGGCGCTATGTTTTTGACTGGCAAATAAATTTGCTCACACGAAACAACCTCCAATTTGGTGAATATTTTTCTGACGGAAATTATTCTTTTAAAATGAGGAAACTAGAATAGTTAAAAACTAAAAGTGAAAATTAAAAAATATTGCCCCGCTTTGCGAGGCATTTTTTTGTTATAAATTTACTTGATGCGAATCTTGACTTTCATATTATTTTCATGTTACTTAACTTTCAATGCAAATGCTCAAACTATTATTATTAATGGCGAAAAAGGCAAAACAATAATTGATACAATCAGTGAAAGTAAGGATACACTATGCGTAAAAGTAAAATTCTATTACCATGACAGACTCCTATATTCCAGAATAATAAAAGGTACAAAGTTCTCTTATATTCATAGACCATGGAAAAGCATTTTGGGAGTGCCTCTAATTCCGCAAGCTCGACGGCGCGAAGAAGGAATTTACATTAAAGAGCAAATAAGATTTGTTCCGGGCCTAGGGGAAGATTCATTATTTTATAGCAGCGCAAGAGGTACTGACTCAATAATGGTGGGTAATAAAACTATTTGGAGTAAACCAGCACGGAAACCCAGCGACCCCATGACTATTATTTGTGATGTTCCAGTACATATTCTTAAATCAACTAAAATAAGTGATGAAAGAAAAAAGAAACGTAATAAACAGCGCAAAAAATAATTGATAAACCCTACATTTGTGGCGGCAAGTCTTATACGACCAGCTCCTTTTAATCCCCCAGGGCAGGAATGCAGCAAGGGTACGAAGTTGAGCGGTGCGATATAAGTAACTTGCCATTTTTTATGCGGGTAAGTTTGCAATTACAAATTATAAAAAACTCTTACTATACCCTTACAAAATTTCGCGCTGGTACATTACTTTTTTCTGCCAATAGCTATCAGGATTTCACTAAATATGCGGTTACATTTGCGCTATGCCAAAAATTTCCCAGCGAGGTGTCGATATGCCGCCCTCTCCTATAAGAAAACTTGTTCCTTTTGCAGAAGCAGCTAAGCAGCGCGGCGTGCATGTTTTTCATCTTAATATTGGTCAGCCCGATATTCCTACCCCACCCGAAGCCCTAGATGCCGTGCGAAATATGGATATGGATACGCTGTCTTATAGCCACAGCGCAGGCAATTTATCTTACCGCGAAAAACTCGCGAAGTATTACAATCGGTTTGGTATTGAGCTAACGACAGATGAGATTATTGTTACCACAGGTGGCTCCGAAGCCATTCTTTTTGCTATGATGGCATGCTTGAATCCGGGCGATGAAATAATTATCCCCGAGCCTTTTTACGCAAATTATAATGGCTACGCGGTAGCCTGTATGGTAAACGTGGTACCAATTACTTCTACAATTGATAATGGATTTAAGTTGCCCCCCATTGAAGATTTTGAGAAAAAAATTACGTCACGTACAAAGGCAATTATGATGTGCAACCCCAATAACCCTACAGGCTATTTATACTCGCCCGAAGAAATGGAGACACTCAAAGAAATTTGTTTGAAGCATGATTTGTTTCTTTTTTCTGACGAAGCCTATCGCGAATTTGCTTACGACCGCGAGCATGCCATGAGTGCGTTGCAGCTGACGGGCATGGACCAACATGCTATTTTGATTGATACCATATCCAAAAGATACAGTGCTTGTGGTGCGCGCATTGGCGCCATTGTAAGCAAAAATAAAGATGTAATGGGTGCAGCTATGAAACTAGCCCAAGCACGACTCAGCCCACCATCATTGGCTCAAATTGTGGGCGAAGCAGCCATTGATATTCCTGCGGAATATTTTCATGATGTAAAACAAGAATATCGAAAACGCCGCGATGTATTGGTGCAACGTTTGCAACAAATGCCTGGCGTAGTATGCAACTTACCCGGCGGCGCTTTTTATGCCATGGCAAAATTACCCGTTGCCAATGCCGAAGATTTTTGCCAATGGTTACTCGAAGATTTCTCACTAAATAATCAAACTGTGATGATGGCACCCGCGCAGGGATTTTATGCTACACCCGGCTTGGGCGTGGACGAAGTGCGGTTTGCTTATGTCTTGAACGTAGAAGAAATTGAGCAAGCAATGGATTGCCTCGCAGCAGGTTTAAAAGAATATAATGCACAGCATGGGTAGTTTTGGATTCGCACATATTATTTTAGCCACCACAGCCCTCATTTCGTTCATGGCATTTAGCAATGGCGAGTTGATGTTCAAAAGTTTTTTCATCCCTACACATATTAAAGAGCGAAAAGAATATTGGCGTTTTTTTTCGCATGGTTTTATTCATGCGGATATGAATCACCTCTTCTTTAATATGCTCACGCTCTTCTTTTTTGGCCCTTATGTTGAGCAAATATTTGGGATGTATTTTGGTTCTACTTTTTATTTCGTGGTATTTTATTTTGCTGCTCTGCTCGCTTCTTCCATCCCGTCATATTTCAAACATCAAAATGATGCACGGTACCGCTCGCTTGGTGCAAGTGGTGCTGTGAGTGCTGTGCTGTTTGCTTTTGTAGCATTTAATCCCTGGGCTAAAATTTATATTCTCTTCGCCATTCCTATCCCGGGTATAATTTTTGCCATTTTATACGTTTGGTATTCTGCGTATATGGCCA
Organism: Chitinophagales bacterium; assembly: GCA_038258625.1. Taxonomy (GTDB): domain Bacteria; phylum Bacteroidota; class Bacteroidia; order Chitinophagales; family Chitinophagaceae; genus JAGNRR01. The sequence goes on along the minus strand of JBBSPP010000028.1, from coordinate 9,672 downwards.
AGCAAAACCGTGATAATATTGGCCACGATGCGCATCTTTGGGGTGGTGTATTTGGGTTTGTTTTTCCATTTTTAATCAAGCCTTCGCTGTTTCCATTGTTCATAAAAAACATTACCAATATTCCTTTTTTTGGATAAAAATTAATTTTAAGCGCGCATGAAAAACCTTGTCTTCATTCTAATCGCTACCCTACTTTTTGTTTCTTGCAAAAAAAATGAAGTAGAAGAATCTACCTCCCGATTTATGGTTGTGCATGCTTCGCCAAATACAAATGGGTTGGAGCTTTTTATAGATTACAAACCTATTTTATTGCAGCCAGTACTATATACGAGCAATACCTTTTACCGTGATATACTTAGCGGTGTGCGTAATTTTCAGGTAAAAGAAGATGATAAAGTTTTGATCGATACGATGCTTGATTTTACCCAAGACGCCGTGCAGTCAATTTTTATTTATGATAAAAAGGGGCAGGTAAAAATAAACGTGTTGAATGATGATTTACAAAGCGCTACCACAGGAAATTGTCGTGTTCGCTTTTTACAATTAGTACCCAATGCCGATTCGTTGGATTTGGTAAACACGCTCACCAACACGGTAATTTTCAACAATACAAATATAGGTGGTTCAAAAAATTGGACTAGCGTACCCGCCGGTATTTACAATTTTGAGTTGCAAAGTACGGCCAATCAATCCGGCATTTACACAGACTGGCGACCGGATACTTTGCTTGCCGGAAAAAACTATACCATTATGGCCAGAGGGCTACAAAATACGGTAACTAGTGATACGCTAGGCGTTTGGATATTGTCGAATAATGATTTTTGATTTGTCCTTGAAACCCACCTGACCAATACTATACTCCGCAAAATCAAAATTTACACTTCCAATCTTAAGGAGGATAAATACTGAAATTTCACAACCACAAAATTTGTAATTTTTGTTCGCATGAACACTTAGCTTCCTAAATATTTACAAGTTATAGGAAAGATTTTGAATGATCTCTTTCGGCAGTTTGGGCAACTGAGTTCGTTGTAATAAAAATGATGTCAGATCAGCAAACTCTTTAAAAATATAGTGAGATTGTGCAGCATTTTGCAAATATTTTGCGCCCGTGCTGCCACCCGTTCCTACTCGTTTTCCTATCATTCTTTTTACCATATTCATGTGGCGATAACGCCATTGTGCGAGTAAATCATCAATATCAAGCAAGGCGCTTATTAATTTGTACGGATCGCTGAGCATAGGGTAATCTCGATACAACATAATGAACAAGGCCGAGCGCGAAGCATCTTTACTCAATCGTAATTCTTCGGGATACGTGCCTCCATCCAAAAACATGGAATCAAAATAATCCAAATTTGCTTTCTCACCTTCTTGCAAACTGGCAGCATAAGCCGTGCGATACTCTTGCCAAAAACCATCCTGCGTTTCATAACCATTTTTTGCAAATGGCATTCTTGCCAACCATTTTTCTACTAGTACAAAAAGTGATTCTTCTTTTTCGTAATCCTTCACCAATTTTCTATCCGCCTCACGCAGTTGCGACACGTAATACTCCTGCCCAAAACGTTGGTCATACGGCAAGCCAAGCATTGCCTCGGCAATTTTAAATTGGATACTTTGAAAGCCCGAAGCCGGACGCAGCAAATCTCTAAAATCCAAAAAGTCGAGCGGGGTCATCGTTTCCATAATCGTCATTTGATCCACCAAAACTTTCAGTATTTCGGACACCCGATTGAGGCGATGCACCGCATTAAAAATATCAGACGAGTTTTCTTCAACGGTTTCTTTTTGAAAAATAGCGCGTACCAAATTTATCTCATGAAACATTTGCTTAAACCACAGTTCATACGTTTGATGAATAATAATAAAAAGCATTTCATCATCCGCCTTTACGCCATGCTTATCACTTTCTGGTTCTTGCGCATTTAGTATTTTGTCAAGTTGGAGGTAGTCGCTATAGTAAACTGGTTTTTGTTGCATACGTTATGGATTTTGGGGGTTTAGCTTTAGGGTTTAGAGAGTTTCGTTTTTTGTATTAATATAACCTGCTTGCTACTTGGCAAGTGTCGTTTTTTCCAAAAATAAAAAAGTGAAAGTACAACCTACTTTCACTTTTACAAACTTGATTTTTGTAAATCCCTTTTATAACTCGCTAATCTTTTTTACTATTTCATGGGCGGGGCGTACGCCAGATTGGCGCCATACAACTTCGTCATTTTTAAAAATCATAATCGTTGGTACACTTTGTACTTGATAGCGTTCGGCAAGCGACCTATTTTTATCAATATCAATTTTAATAATTTTCACCCCATCACCCAAAGCCTTTTTTACTTCTTTGAGTATGGGCGGCATAGCTTGGCAAGGACCGCACCACGTAGCATGAAAATCAATTAATACAGGTTTGTCGCCCGCTATTAATTCGGAAAAACTTGTTGTTGCCATAATTTATATTTTTGATTGTAGGCTACTCCAACCGCCGCCATTATGAACGTTTTGATAGCCATTTTTTTTCATTATTGATTTTGCCGATGCCGAGCGCATACCAGATGCACAGCAAGTTATGTAAGTTTTTTCCTTATCAGTGAATGCACTAAGCTTAACTGGAATTTCGGCTAAAGGAATATTTTTTGATCCTTTTATATGACCACCATTATACTCCTGTGGCGAGCGTACATCTATAATAATAGCACCGCCCTTCACCAATTGACCATAGTCAACTACTTCTCTTGTGAAAAATTTTTTTATTGCTTCAAACATAATTTTATACTGTTTCTTCTTCTTTGGTGAATGGCAAATCTACCTTTTTAATTTCGTCAAAACCTCCTTCAACATCAAGTACGTTTTCCCAACCGCGGGCTTTTAATATACTTGCTGCTATCATGGAGCGATAGCCGCCTGCGCAATGCAACACCAACTTTTTATCTTTTGGAAATTCGGCAAGGTGGGTATTAATATCGTCCAACGGAATATTTTTTACGCCTTGCAAATGACCGCTATTATATTCGTTCACTTTGCGTACATCAATTATTTCAGACCCGTCTTCGTTGAAGTTTTTTTGTAAATCATTGGCTGAGTAACGTTCAATTTTGTCAATTTCATTATCAGCCAGTTGCCAAGTTTCAAAACCATTTTTGAGATGTCCAATCACATAATCAAAACCTACACGAGCTAACCGAGTAATGGATTCTTCTTCTTTTCCTTTTTCGGTAACTAATAAAAGTTGTTGTTTCACATTTGGTATCAACGCACCAACCCAAGGGGCAAAACTGCCGTTCAACCCAATGTTGATACTGTTAGGAATGTAGCCTTGGGCAAAAACTTCTGGGTTTCTCGTATCTAAAATTACTGCGCCCGTTTCATTTGCGGCCGCTTCAAACTCTTTTGGGTTTAAAGCTTTTTTCCCACGACCCATTACTTCTGACAGCGAGTCATAACCTTCTTTATTCATTTCCACATTCATGGGAAAATATTCAGGAGGAGCCTGCAAACCATCAGTAACTTCTTTTATAAATTCGGCTTGAGTCATATCTGCGCGTAGGGCATAATTTGTATCTTTTTGAGCTCCGATTGTTGAGACGGTTTCCTTGCTCATTTTTTTACCGCAGGCACTACCTGCACCGTGCGCAGGATAAACTATTACTTCATCGGGCAATGTCATAACTTTTTCTCGCAGAGAATTAAACAATATTCCAGCCAGTTCTTCCTGCGTCATAGTGGCCGCTTTTTGTGCTAAATCTGGGCGACCTACATCGCCTATAAAAAGAGTATCGCCTGTAAAAATGCTGTTTGGTTTTTCATCTTCATCACGTAGCAAATAGCAAGTGCTTTCCATCGTATGCCCGGGCGTATGGATTGCTCTGAATGAAATATCTCCTAACTCAAAAACTTCATCGTCCTTTGCAATGTGTACTTCAAAATTTGGATTTGCATTAGGCCCGTAAATAATTTTTGCGCCAGTAGCTTTTGCTAAATCCAAATGCCCGCTCACAAAATCTGCATGAAAATGTGTTTCGAAAATGTATTTTATTTTTACACCATCGCGCTCAGCACGATCCAGGTACGGTTGCGTTTCCCTTAGTGGGTCTATGATGGCGGCTTCGCCATTGCTTGTAATATAGTACGCGCCTTGGGCTAGGCAACCAGTGTATATTTGTTCTATGTGCATAATTTATTTTTTTGAAAAAGCAAAGATGATGAATTATTTGTAAACGAACTGTGAGAATTATCACACTGAAAAATTCAACAGTAAAAATGATTGCAAAAAATTAAAACAATTCTTTATAAATTACAAAAACACTCATGATTAAAACGAACCATCCAAAACCCTTCTTTAGCGACTTGGATGGAATAAATTTTGCGAGATAAATCCCTATAAAAATTCCAACGACTGCTATACCAGTTATTGACAATAAAAATATCCAGTCAATTTGATTACCATAATTTTGAATATCGCCAGTAAAACCAATCAGAGAATTAATAGCTATAATTGCTAACGAGGTACCGACTGCTTCTTTCATTGGCAATCCCACTGCAAGAACAAGTACAGGTATAATCATAAAGCCACCACCTGCGCCTACCATACCTGTAAATAATCCTAGCAACAATCCTTCGATGGCGACGATCGGATAATTTACAGTTTTATCTTGGTTGGCGCCACTTGTTTTTTCTAAATCCTTGCGGCCGAGTATCATCATTACAGCAGCTATTGCCATAAAAATAGCGAAGAGCAACATGACAAAAATATCTTTTGTAATTATCAACTCTCCTACTGTAAAAAGATTTTTAGGTAATGCAGGTACAATTGTTTTTCGCGTTATATAAACGGATAAGACCGATGGTAAACCAAAAAACAAAACTGTTTTCAGCTTAATTTCTTTTTTAAATATTTTTTTTAAACTGCCCACCAGAGAAGAACTGCCTACAACAAACAAAGAATAAGCCGTTGCTAAAACAGGTGAAACATTAAAAACATAAACAAGTAGCGGAACAGTAAGTATAGACCCTCCGCCACCTATCAAACCTAGGGAGATACCAATAAAACAAGCCAATACGTATCCAATAATTTCCATAGAGAAAAACAAAAATATTCTTTACCTCATTTATATGTTGTGACAAATATCACTTGCAACAATTTAAATCATGATAATAAAAAATGGCATTTCGTATGCAGAAACAAATTTTTATTGAGTAATAAAACCATCCAATAATTGAATATAATTTCGGTGCAAGCGTATCATTCCACGCTGCTCCATTTTTTTTAGTAGGCGCGATATTACCTCTCGGCTCGTACTTAATTCGCTAGCAATGGTTTGATGAGTAATTTCTAAATCCATACAATCACACTGCTCAAAATGGCGCTTTAAATAAAATTCTAAACGTTCATCCATGCTATGAAAAGCAATGCTATCAACTACCTGCAGCACTTCTTCAAAACGGCTGCGATAGGTATCCAAAACAAATTGATTCCAAGTTGGAAATTCTTGCATCCATTTCTCAATTTTACCAAAAGGGATGGTTAGTAATTCTGTATCTTCAATCACCTTGGCGGTAATTTCACTTTTTTCTTGTTTGCTAGCACAAATCATTGAAATCGCACAGGCTTGTCCAGGTTGTAAGTAGTACAGAAAAAATTCATTGCCTTCATCATCCTCTCTGTATATCTTCAATAAACCCTTTAGGACCAACACCGTATTACGGATATAACTGCCCGCCTGCATAATTATTTCCCCTCTTGAAAAATTTGCGACATTCGATTCTGTTTCCAACACAGTTAAAAAATCATTGCTGAGTGAGGGAAACCGCTCTTTAATATTGTTCATTCTTTCGGGATTCTTTGTGATAATTATCACGTAAAATTACAACGGCTCTTTATAAATTTACACAAAACTCTTTTTTGAGAAATTCAATTATATTAATGTTACTAATTAGTCTTGGCACAATGTCATGCAGTGCGCAGCGCGTACAAAACAAACGATACAACTTTATGCTAAAAACCTTGCTAAAAGAAAATGTTCCGACCCTTAGTGTGGAACAAACTGACAGTTTAAAAAAGACAGACAAAGAAATAATTTTCGTAGATACCAGAGAAAAAAAGGAATACGACGTGAGCCACATCAAAGATGCAATTTGGGTGGGCTACTCCGACTTTACGGTTGACCGATTAAAAGGCGTTGATAAAAATGCTAAAATAGTAGCCTATTGCTCGGTAGGTGCACGCAGCGAAAAAATTACTCGAAAGCTTATTGATGCAGGATTTACAGACGTTAGCAATATGTACGGCAGTATTTTTGAATGGGTGAACCAAGGCCATGAAGTGGTAAACCCAAAAGGCGAACTCACTAAAAAAGTTCATGCCTACAATAAAACTTGGGGCGTTTGGCTAAAGAAAGGCGAAAAAGTATATGACTAAATACTGGAATATTTTTGTTGAGGGCTACGCCGGATATTGGAATTACCTAAAATCCGAAGTGCTACAACCATCTTGGAGCAATTATTTTTATTGGTTAATTGGTCTTTCGCTGGCAGTTTGGTTGTTGGAAATTATCGTTCCTTGGCGAAAAAAACAAGCTCCTTTTCGCAGAGATTTTTGGTTGGATGGTTTTTATATGTTCTTCAATTTCTTTTTGTTTTCGTTGGTGCTTTACAATGGACTTTCCAATGTGGCGGTTGAGGCATTCAATAATATTTTGGGTACGTTGGGCGTAAAAAATTTGGTGGCCATCAACATCCAAAGCTGGCCAATAATACTGCGTTTTTTTATTGCTTTTGTACTGGCCGATTTTATTCAATGGAATGTGCATCGCATGTTGCATCATGTGCCATGGATGTGGGAGTTTCATAAAGTGCATCACTCTGTAAAGGAAATGGGATTTGCGGCACACCTGCGTTTTCATTGGATGGAGACGATTATTTACAAATCAATACAATACATACCGCTGGCTATGATTGGTTTTGGCATTGCAGATTTTTTTATTATTCATATCATAGCCGTGGCGGTTGGGCATTTGAATCATGCCAATTTGGGCTGGAGTTACGGCCCGTTCAAATATATTTTAAACAACCCCAAAATGCACATTTGGCATCATGCCAAAGAGCTACCTATTGACCGACAGTACGGTGCCAATTTTGGTCTTAGTTTAAGTATTTGGGATTATATTTTTGGCACGGCTTACATTCCAGAAAGTGGAAAAAACATTGAACTTGGTTTTGAAAACGATGAAAAATTTCCGCAAACATTTGCTAAGCAAATTACCTATCCCCTTTCCAAAAAATTATAATGAATAAAAAAATATTAATTTCGGTTGCACTTTGCCTAACTATAGGATTAGCACCATTTTTCCCAGAACCTCATATTTGGCAAAAACTAAAATGGATATCCACGGGCGCGGTTGGTATGCAGGCCATAGATTGGCTTGATGTGTTGATGCATGGTTTTCCTTGGGTGCTGCTTTTATTTTTTGGGTTGCAGCTGGTCTTAAAGCGTAACAAAAAGAAGGCCTAGGCTTTTTCAAAACCTAGGTTTTACAAAGAATTTAGTGCAATAATTTTATAGAAAAAGTACAACCCGTTATAAAACGTATTCAAGAATGCATTTCACTTTTTCTTAAATTTTTCGCTTCCTGCATCAATATTTTTTTTCTAGCCTAAAATTATAGGTTGCTCACTTTAGCTATGTGAGTTCACCATTAAGCTTCACGTTTTGTTTTGTGATACCACCCATCAACTGGACGAATTATAAAATGGTACAGAACAAAAAAAAGGACTCATACAATTCAATTCCCATCAATTGTCCGCACTACACTTCCGAAACTTCTTCTATTCAGTCTACAAGTTTTTTTCTGCTCGGAATGCGCATTTGTAATTTATTGAAAATGCGATTCTTCAAATTTACAATGTTGAAGTACGGTAATCATTTTTAGGGAACACGTTTCAACCAATAAAAAAAATCCTTCACATTTCTATCCCTCGCCTACTCAATATTATAAGCACTAACTTTTGGCGAAATACCAATACCCAAACCAATTACAAAATAACCCGAATTAGGGTTGACATCGTCGAACGAGGAGAAGGTAATCATTTTCCCAATCTCTAATTTTAAGGATGTAGAAATTGTTCCTGTACCAGCACGCTTCATGCCAATGCGGTACCCCAGCTGTTTCCAGTTATCGCCATCCTTGGGTATGGCTTTGTATTTTTCATTATTTATGGCGTACATGTCATCTACCGTTACTTGTGTGGGTATAATTAAATCTAAATAATATTTAAACCACGAACCGCCCCGCACCCGGTCAGACAATGCATCAATTTTGGATACATGATACGAATGAATCCCCACGAAAAAATAGTTGACATTGGTATTTGAGTAGCGCTCAAAATTATAAACTTGATTGCTGCTTGCGGCAGTAATGTTGGTATCAGCAACATCTTGCAAATCAAAATGCTGGTCATAAATATTGGTTTTTGATTTTATAGAACCTAGCCCTACACGACCGCCTAGCTGAATAACCCGCGACCCTTGCGAAGATGTGTAGGTAGTCCAACCGCCCAAAGACCTAGCCGAAACTATATTGGCGTTGCTATTAAAGCGACTAAAAAAATTGCCGCCGATCCACACTTCGTAACCGCTATACGGCTGATTAATATTGTTACTGACGATGGAATTTTTAGGATTTGAAATTTCGCCCTGATACCACGATTCCAAATTAGCCACCGCAATATTGTAATGCCCGCCACACTCTAGCATAGCGTTTAGTAATTTTACATCAACTTCGGGTTTTATAGCAAAAGCAGGCATCCGGGCATCAATTACGCCTTGCACACTAGCATTAATCATACGCACATGCGCCTGAAGCATATCGGCATTTTGCGCTTGACCGTTTTTTGATAATGCAAAAATGCAACATGCTAGGGATAAGAAAAATAATTTTTTCATGTTTCGATTATAATTTTAACGCCGCAAATTAGTGTTTATTTTTCATTCAGTGCATAAGAATATTTTCGGGAGGTTTTCACTAAAGTTGAGATAAATGTTGAACGGTTGTATTCTACTCTTCTACCCAGCTCTCAATGTAGATTTTGGCTATTATATCGAGCTATATTACCTAACCATCCTACCATATTCTTTCAAAATGAGCATTCGTTTCTTGTACATCCTCCCCTATATTTTCGTATCTGCTATGAAAAAAATATAGCTGACTAACTTCTTTATGCAAGGCTAAACCATAAAGTAATACTAAGCGTATGTTTTCTGGCCATAGTGTAAATTGTAATGCCGAAGGCCAACAATTATAATTAAGCTCCTCTTTAAAAAATTAAATTATGAAAATACTAAACGCAAAAACACATGGCATGATTGATTACCTTGTAGTCATATTTTTAGCCCTTTCTCCTACTATTTTTAGCCTCCCTGAAATGACGAGTATGGTTACGTACGCATTAGCTGCCATACATTTAACGCTTACGGTTCTGACCAATTTTGAGCTAGGACTTGTAAAAGTTATTCCATTTAAAATTCATGGGTTAATTGAACTTATTGTTTCCGTAGCGCTGATTGGGGTAGCGTTTTATTTGGGTAGTGCAGAAGGCGATGTTGCACGCAATTTTTATATTGCGTTTGCGGTGGCAGTTTTTCTTACTTGGCTTGTCACTGATTATGATGGCAAAAACATT
>JBBSPP010000027.1:0-12957 GCA_038258625.1 Chitinophagales bacterium | reverse complement strand
AGAAAAAGAGAAGCCGTAGTTTTTTTATAAAGAGAAAAACACAACCTTAATAATGCTTTTCTAAAATCACCTCGCTACTTTCCACTGCGGCGTTTAGTGGTGGCTGCATTTTTTTGATAGAAATAAAAACATAATCGCACGGTTTTATTTGTGCTCGAATATCTTTTTCTATAGCTGTAATAATAGTTTCCAAATAATCCATACGGCGCGAAAAATTCTCTTTTACAATACGTAGCAGCTCGCCATAATCTATAAACGCTTTTTCATCTTTAGCGCCCACTTTTACATTTACCAAAAACTCTTTTCCCAAGGTTTGCTCCTCGGCGTACACGCCATGAAAAGCTATTAATGAAATATTATTGAGTGCTACGTAAATCATAAAAAGAGTTTAGAGAAAGAAAAAAAATTATGGCGTAATGGTAACCGCATACGGGTCAACGGAAAGTTCTCTGGCTGAGGTTACTCGTTGCCAAGTATTGATATCAAAAACTTCGAAATAACCATTACGACTACCGCAGGCCGATACATGATGCGGCGGCGGGCCGTCAGCCGTGGCATTCCTACTGGCTACCCACAGTTCGTTTCGCGTTTCATCCACGGCCATTCCGTGGGGCTGAAAAAATTTGCCATACAATGTTTTTACTACGGTAAGTGTATTCAAATCTATTACATCAACGGAACCTCTTAGCAGGGCATTTGTAGGATTGGGCTGTTCGGTACAACTCACGAATAGTAACTTTTTATTTTTGGAAATTGCAAATTCTAGTGGATACTCCCCCACAGGAATCACCTTGAGTAGCGTATCCGTTTTTGCATCAAATACGCGCACTTCATCGCTGGCTTGGCAACTGAAAAAGTATTTACTTCTATCAGGACTCCAAGTAACTTCGTGCGGATCATAAGTGCCTACCTGAAAATTGGGTGCTTGTCCTTTTACTAACGAAATAGTTGTATTCTGAAATGCCTTAGGAATAAATTTATAAAATGAATTTCCATTTTGAGCAGTTATATATAACGTATCGCCGGCGCCCTCACTTGTTTCTATACCATGCGGGCTAATAAACAATCCTTGACCATACATTGCTCGAAGCGTCATTGTTTCGGTATTTACATTCGCAATTCGACCGTTACTTTGTAGGTCGGATACATAAACTGTTTTACCATCGGGCGTTACTCGCACCACATTCCACAACCCTGGTGTAATATATGCTTCGCCAAGTAACTGACCGGTTTTTGCACTAAATTTATGAACGACATCACCATTTATATAGCAAGTATAAAAAAACTGACCATCCGCGCTCATGGATAAAAAATGAGGTGATTCTATTTCTTGGCGCTTGCCCAAATCTATATAGCGCATAATTAATTTACTTTCCGCATCAATTACCGCAAGTACATCACAACCTTGATTGGCTATCAAAACTTTTTTTCGCACTTCAAAACCTTTGGCAAATGGCACATCTCCTTCCAAACTTTTACAACTATCGGTAATCCATTTTTTAATAGTCATCACCTCCTCGCGAGAAAGGTTGGGCTGGTTTAGTGGCATTTGTGGCACGGCAGTTAAGCCCAAATCTTCGTAAGAATTTATAAACTGAAACAATGAAGAAAACTCAGGCCGACCGGCAATTACCACACTACCACTAGTACCGCCGTCATAAATCAATTTATCCCACGAGCTTAAATTCAACCCCGCTGCATTCTGAAAACTTTTATCGTTATGACAACCTGCGGTGGCACATTTAGTGGCAAAAATTTCTTGAATTTCTTGCGGAAAACCAACGGTGAGGTCAATCACTTGAGGCTCTTTATTACAGGAATAAAAAAACAACATTCCCAAAAGGATTAAACTGGTGACCAGAAATGTTGCTTTTATTTTCATACCACTAATGTAAGCCTTTTTCGCTTAACCACCGCTCAGCATCAAGGGCAGCCATGCACCCCGACCCTGCGGCCGTAACAGCTTGGCGGTAAATTTTATCTTGTAAATCACCTGAGCAGAACAATCCTTCCACATTCGTTTTGCTAGTGCCCGGCATAGTTTTTACATAACCCGCATCATCCATATCGACCATTCCTTTTAGCAAATCAGAATTTGGCTTATGGCCAATAGCTACAAAAAAAGCATCTACTTTTATTTCTTGAGTTTCGCCCGTTTGATTATTCTTTATGCGTACGCCCTCTACTTTTTTATCGCCAAGCACTTCGTCCGTTTCGGTGTTCCAATATACTTTTATATTATCGGCAGCAATTACTCTATCCACCATTACTGCGGAGGCACGCATTTCATTGCGCCTTACAAACATGTGTACCATAGGGCAAAGTTTGGAGAGATACAAAGCTTCCTCAGCCGCCGTATCACCAGCGCCAACAATGGCTACTTCTTTACCTTTAAAAAAGAAACCATCGCATACCGCGCAGGCACTCACGCCGCTACCGTTCAATCTTGTTTCGCTTTCAATGCCTAACCATTTGGCTGAAGCTCCTGTTGACATAATTACGGCATCAGCTTCAATGGTTTTTTCCTCGTCAACTTCTACTTTGAAAGGGCGCGAACTTGCATCAATTTTTGTCACCATTCCGTACCGAATATCCGTGCCCATTCTGGCTGCCTGTTTTTCAAAATCTTGCATCATTACCGGCCCCATAATTCCATCGGGGTAACCTGGATAATTTTCAACATCAGTTGTAATCATCAATTGCCCACCTGGTTGTATGCCTTGGTACATCATTGGTTTAAGATTGGCACGAGCTGCATATATCGCCGCTGTATAACCCGCCGGGCCACTTCCTATTATTAGTAGTTTTACTTTTTCGTTTGGTACATTTTCTTTCGTCATTCGTTCTATTATGGTTTATTAATTACTGTTTTATATTTATTATTATAGGCCGCCCAAATACCCAAAGCATCATTGCTCACATTGGTTTGCACTTGGATAGGCGCTGCAAATGGATTGCCAATACTACCTGCCGCAAATTCCAAGGTTTTCCAAAAATTATAGACGCCTCTATCCATGGCCGATAATTTTATGGTTACTGTATCGCCTATATTGGCAAAAACTCTGCCTTCGGCAAATTCATTGTCAACTGTATCGGTGTCCGTAAATCCTAAAAACAAATCATACGGCAAGTTTTTTTGCCCGTTAATATAGGTATCATCAAAGCGCGAAGAAAAAGGCTCCAAAAATGATGAGTCTTTTATATTAATGCCTACGCGTTTGGTAAAATATTTGTAGAAATTGCCCAGCGTATCGGGGTCGGAGTACACCGCTTTTAATGAAAAAAGTGTATCGTTGAAACTGCTATTTGGTTCAAAATATAAGGAGTCTAGGCCTACGTTATTTGGAATTTTTGCCACCGCCGTATATATCTGATTTTCATATTTTATGTCCAATTGATAGATATGCTCTACAATGCCTTTTTGAAAGTGATTATACTCCGGATCGGTTGACTCAATAGAATAAAAAGTAAATAGTGGCGAGACAAAAGATTTTAGTTGTATTTTTTTATTTACCGTAAGATCGGTCACGAATACTTCAGCATCCTGCACAAATTCTGCTGTGTTCAAATCAATTTTGGCAAAAAAACCAATACTCTTAGTCAAAATTAAATAAGGCTGTTGATCCGTAGAGATAGAACCTTCGACTACCAACTTGGGTTCACTGGCTTGCAAGGGAATATTAAGTTCTTTTTCGCAAGATGTAAATAGAAACAACGCGAGCAATGATAAAAGCGGCCATGAAAATTTCATAGCCGCAAAAATAGTATGAAACGTTTTAATCGAATCGTTAAAAAATAGCATGATGTCTAATTTTTGATTTCTTGATTTTTGAGTTGGGTTCCCTAAAGCACATCTTTCCATCAGTTTTGTCTCGGGTTAGATTTTACCAAAGCATAATCTGGAGCATTTTTATAATTCAAATTGTACTGGAATTACAAACTCCACATTTACAGCATGTCCACTCTGCATTCCCGGACTCCAGTTGGGCATACTTTTTATGACGCGCATCGCTTCTGCATCGCAACCTGCACCAAGTCCTTTTAAGATTTTCACATTGCTAATTTTTCCTAGTGCGTTCACTACAAATTGTACGTAAACCGTGCCTTCCACGCTTTGATTAATTGCTCTGGCTGGGTAGCGCAGTTGTGTTTTTAGATATCGAATCATAGCGTCTTCTCCACCTGGGAAAGCCGGCATTTTTTCAGCAACATTCAACGTCATATTTGGATCGGGTGCGGGGATAGCTGTTGTCGTTTTTATACCCTCACCACCGCCCGTAGTAGGCTCGCCTTTTCCATTTGGATCAATCCCGCCCATTCCCTCTGGCGCGGTGGGATTTCCTTTGCCTTTTACACTCACAAAAATATCAGGTGTAGGTTTATTAGTAACGGGTTGCTTTATTTCTATGGTGAGAATTTCCGTATCATCTACAATTTTTATGGGTAATTTTCCCGCTGGTTTGGCGGTAGGTAAGGCACCTGCTCGCCCAGGGTTATCGGGTAGTATTAGTTTTTTGATTTGCCTAATTTGGTCAATGGGTGTACTGTCTGGAAAGGGTGTAATGCCACCCATGGGCGGGGCGGGATTAATAGAATAAATAGCGACAGCGGTGAGCAACAAAGCTGCCGTAAGACCCACCGCATTTCGGATGCGTTGTGGGTAAAATTTACGAAGCGTATATGCGCCGTATTGTTTGTTTTTTCCTCTGAAAATTATATCGAGGATTTCTGTTTCAAGGACATTGAAGTTTTGCATTTTAAATAGAAAATTGGTGAAGTAATTTCTATAGCATATTTTATTATTGTTTGGTAACGTATAACTTTGTCATATAGTTATAAGAACGCACGTATTTAAGAAAGATTATTTGCTGTTTGTCATTATTTTGTAATAAGTTTAAACCTTTATTAGCGATTATGATACTAGGTATATTAAAAGAGCAAACATTTGACAAGCGCGTTTCAGCATTACCCGAAACGGTTGTTGAATTTAAAAAATTAGGACTGGATGTAATTGTAGAGCAAGGTGCGGGCGAAAACGCTTATGCAAGTGATGCATCGTACATAGAGATTGGTGCAAAAATTGCGGACCGCGCATCGGTGATTAGTCAGTCACAAATATTGCTTTCAATAAATCCAACTATCGAAAAGCTAGAGGGTAAAACAATCATCGGTACATATTTTCCCATCAATGATTTTGACATGGCAAAAAATGTAGCGAGCGGACAAAATATTTTATTCAGCATGGATAATATTCCGCGCACCACTCGCGCACAATCCATGGACGTACTAAGCTCGCAGGCAAACATTGCAGGCTATAAATCTGTACTGATGGCGGCAGCAAATTACAGTCGCTACTTCCCTATGTTTATGACGGCGGCGGGTAGCATTCGCCCTGCAAAAGTTTTAATTCTTGGCGCGGGTGTGGCCGGGCTGCAAGCAATGGCTACAGCCAAAAGATTGGGCGCAGTGGTAGAAGTTTTTGATACACGAGCGGCCGTAAAAGAAGAAGTAAAAAGTCTCGGCGCAAAATTTGTAGAAGTAGAAGGCGCCGCAGATGCAAGCGCCGCAGGTGGATATGCGGTAGAGCAAAGCGATGAATACAAACAAAAGCAAACGGCCATGGTAGCGGAGCATGCAACCAAAGCCGACATAATAATTACAACAGCACAAATACCTGGGCGAAAAGCACCGCTACTTGTAACGGAAGAAACACTCAGTAAAATGAAAGCAGGTAGTGTGGTAATTGACCTCGCGGCATCAACTGGTGGCAATTGTGCCCGAACTGAAAATGATAAAATAATCGATTTTAACGGTATAACAATTATTGGAAATTCAAATTTGGCATCAACAATGCCATCAGATGCTAGCAAACTTTATGGAAAAAATATCCTCAACTTTATCAAATTGTTTTTTGATAAAGATGGAAACTACAACATGAATTTTGACGACGATCTTATAAAAGGAACTTGTATTTGTAAAGGTGGAGAAATTATAAATGAACGAATCTTGGGGGCAATGGCTAGTAACTAATAGGGAATAATAAATAATACACAAATCTAAATATTCGCTACTTTAGAATTTAGATTTTAAAACCTGGAAATTTATAAATATATGGAACAACTAATGAACTTTTTTACCGAGAATTATGACATGATTACGATTGTCATTCTCTCAATTTTTTTGGGGATAGAAGTTATAGGGCGCGTACCGAGCGTGCTACATACACCACTTATGAGCGGTGCCAATGCCATCCACGGTGTGGTAATTATTGGTGCAATAATTATTATGGGCCAAGCAGAGAGTGATGACTATGTGGCGCTCATTTTAGGTTTTTTAGCGGTAATACTAGGAACCTTAAACGTAGTTGGTGGATTTGTAGTAACTGATAGAATGCTAGAAATGTTTAAGAAAAAACCATCAAATAAATAGAAACGAAACAATGAATTATACAGATTTAATTGAAAAAAATATTTTGTTGCTCTGCTATTTAATCGGCAGTATCACATTTATTGTTGGTCTTAAAATGCTCTCGCATCCCGAATCTGCTCGAAAGGGAAACTTGGTAGCGGCGGCAGGTATGATTATTGCAATTTTCGCTACTATTTTTTTATATAAAGATGATAGCGGTGCACGGCTAGGAAATTACGTCTGGATTTTTGGCGGATTAATTATTGGCTCCATTGTAGGTACTATGATTGCCAAAAAGGTACAAATGACTGCCATGCCGCAAATGGTTAGTTTATTCAACGGTATGGGCGGTGCTTGTGCGGCTATAATTTCCATTGTAGACTTTAAACATTTGATGCATCTGGGTACAATTTCAGAAGAGCCTTTGATGCTTTTAGTTATCCTTGCAGGCTTAGTAATTGGTACAGTTTCTTTCTTCGGTTCTATGATTGCTTTTGGAAAATTGGATGGTAAAATCAATGACAAATTTTTGCCGGGTCAGCAGATTATTAATATTGGTTTGCTGGTTTTGATTGCCGTTTTAATTGTTGCAATTATGGCGGGTTGGTTTGCAAGCCCGGTAGTTTTATTTTATGTATTGTTGGTTGTCTCGGCGCTTTATGGTGTGCTATTTGTAATGCCGATTGGTGGTGCGGATATGCCGGTGGTTATTTCGCTGCTCAATTCTTTTACGGGCGTGGCGGCTGCATTTGGTGGTTTTTTATATGATAATCCTGTTATGCTTACGGGCGGAATTTTAGTTGGAAGCGCGGGTACAATTCTTACAATGCTCATGTGCTCGGCTATGAACAGATCGCTGACCAATGTAATTGTGGGCGCGCTGGGAGGAAACAAAACGGGCGGTGGCGCAACCGAAGGAACGGATCAACCCATCCGCGAAATAAATGTGAGTGATACCGCTGTGCTAATGGCTTATTCTAAGAATGTAATTATCGTTCCTGGTTATGGTTTGGCAGTTGCACAGGCGCAACATATTTGTAACGAATTAGAAAAAACTTTGGAGGAAAAAGGTGTAGAAGTAAAATATGCCATTCATCCTGTGGCTGGCAGAATGCCCGGACACATGAATGTATTGCTCGCCGAGGCCGATGTGCCGTATGATAAATTGCTGGAAATGGAGGAGATAAATCCTGAGTTTGCTACCACAGATGTAGTGCTAGTTTTGGGCGCAAATGATGTGGTAAATCCTGCTGCAAAAACGGATAAGAATTCACCAATTTATGGCATGCCAATTTTGGATGTAGAAATGGCCAAACACGTAATTGTAAACAAACGCTCAATGAAACCTGGTTATGCGGGCATAGAAAATCAACTTTTTTATGAGCCAAAAACCTCCATGCTCTTTGGCGATGCTAAAAAAGTGCTGGGCGAATTGGTAACCGAGCTAAAAAGTATGTAGCGTAAAATATAAAAAAATGAACAAGAAAAAAGCATATATAGCCGGCGGTTGTTTCTGGGGAATGGAAGAACTTTTTAGAACACGACCTGGCATACTAGATACTGAGGTAGGTTACATTGGCGGCACCAACGATAACCCAACTTATGGCAATCACCCTGGCCATGCCGAGGGAATTGAACTAGAGTACGATGCTGACGTAACAAACTTTACCCAAATTTTAGATTATTTTTTTCGCATTCACGACCCAAGTACAATTGACCGCCAAGGTAATGACTTAGGCTCAAGCTATCGCTCAACAATATTTTATCAGAATGATGAAGAAAAAAAACTGAGCGAAGAATTTATACAAATTGTAAATGACTCCAATAGATGGCCTTCAAAAGTTGTGACGACCCTAGAGCCCTATAGCAAATTTTGGCCCGCCGAAGATAATCATCAAGACTATCTGCAATTAAAGCCAAATGGCTACACATGTCATTTTGAGCGTTTTGATACGCCGTTTTTGGAAGCCAAGAAATAGAGCTCACATAAAAAAAACCTATAAGGTCTATTACCAGAATGGAAATGAACTTATAGGTTTTAAATCGAAACAGAAAAAATTTATCGATGCTCTTGCATCTTACCAACAATCGTCGTCATTGACGCTTTTACTTTAGCCAATGCCGCCTGAAACGCCTTTTCAATAGATTCATCTTGCGCCGTTCCTGCAATGGGTTCACGATTTTTTACCCTTGCCTCTATCACGCATTTTTTATCATCAGGGCCTGCTTTATCAGCATTGATATCCGAAAAGTGTACTTCTACTCTTGTCAAATATTCTGTAAATCTGCCTAAATCGCTCTCTACTAAATTAGAAAAATATTCTGTAGCGCGCTCGTTATTTTCAACGTGGTCTCCTGCGTTTATTTGTATTGTCATAGTTTATATTTTTAAAAATTAATTTTGAAAGATACAAAAATAAGCTATCCATCATCTGAATAACTCTCTTCATTATTTTTAAACTAAAAAGTAGCGTTAAAAAAACCACCAAGCAGTAGTAGGCGTAAATGTTCGTATAACATAACGTCAATTGAAATAGCATGAAAAATACAAAAATTCGGATCACTGCTTTTTTACTCTTAATTTTAATACCCATATTTAGCTTTGGGCTACGGCATTGTTGGAATGATGGGCAGCTTGGATTTAGACTGGCCGAAGAACAAAAAAACGACATAAAAATAGAAGCCAATTACGCACCCGAACCTATCAAAAGAATCCCAGTAAAAAATCAGTTCGAAGAACTCGGAAATGTGAACTGGTTAAGGAATTATGATGAAGCGGTGGCCGTTGCAAAAAAAGAAAAGAAACCGATTTTAATTTTATTTCAAGAAATACCAGGTTGTGCTACCTGCCGAAATTATGGACACAATGTACTGAGCAACCAACTAATGGTTGATGCTATTGAAAGTGAATTTGTGCCGTTGGCAATTCATAATAATAAAAACGGGCATGATAAAAATATTCTAGAAAAGTACAATGAGCCTAGTTGGAATAATCCTGTAGTGCATCTTGTGGATGCTAGCGGCAAAGACATTGTGCAGGCTGTGCGCAGCGACTATTCACTAGCAGGCCTTAGCCGTGCTATGATAAATGCGTTGAATAAGGAAAATGAAAGCATACCAGCTTACTTAAACATTCTATTCCAAGAACAAAATGCGTTAGCATCTGGGCAAACAGAAACTGCCTATTTTAAACTCTATTGCTTTTGGAGCGGCGAAGTTTTCTTTGGCAATCAAAAAGGCGTGCTTGCCACCGAGACAGGATTTATAAAGGGTAGCGAAATTGTAAAAGTTGTATTCAATCCCAGCGAAACATCAATCAATGTTCTGAACAAAGCGGCTGCTCAAGCCAAGGCGCAACAAGTAACGGGCAATTATAGCAAAGCCCCAGCGGACCAACAAAAGTACCAACTATTGCACAGCCTATACAAAAAAATAACTATGACGGACTTGCAAAAAACTAAAGTGAATAGCGCGATTGGGAATGGTGAAAATCCGAAGGTTTATTTGAGTCCGAGCCAGTTGGGGGCGTTGTAGAAATCCTACCCACACGCAGTAAATTTTATACAGATAATCAGTTGCCAAATTCTTTAGCTAACACTATTCTTAACCTGTTTACCAAAGCTAGATCGTCCTTTGCCAATTTGCTTTTCATTGCTTATTATTTTCTATAAAGAAAAATTGCTCCAATAATAGATTTACTTAAAATCCCCAGCATCAACATCTTTTATAAATTTTATTAATGCATTAAAGTATGTATCGGAATCATCAAATTGCGATAAATGGCTACCGTTGGTAGTTACGCTTCGGCCATTTTTTACCGCTGATGCCATCCACGCCATATACTCGGGATCCATGGTATCAAATTTTGCACCTAGCATTAATGTTGGTACATAAATATCTTTGAGCCGGGCAGACACATCCCAATTTTTTAGGGTGGCGTTGCCTGTCATTCCAAATTCGCTATGCCCTTGCATAAAAATATAAATGGCGGGATTCAGATGTTCAAAAAATAAGTTTATCGACTTGGGCCATTTATCTACAGGCTTTCTCAAAAGATGTTGGGTGTAATAATGATTCGTCAAAAGCTCGCTATATCTCGGATTGTCAAAATCGTTTTTCTTTTCCATATCCATAATTTCTTGTAGGATTTCTGGGTTCATTTGCGGGCCCAAAACCTCATTGGCATAAGCAGTATATTTTGGTGCGCTCGCCATCATATTTGAAATAATGAGCCCTTTTACATGCTGCTGATATTTCAGCGCATATTCCATGGCCAGTATGCCGCCCCAAGATTGGCCGTACAAATAAAAATTATCTTTATCAAGATGAAGCGCCTGCCGTACTTGCTCTACTTCTTCTACAAAATGCTCGGTGGTCCAGAGCGTGGAGTCATTGGTTTTGTCGCTGTAATAAGAATCGAGTTGGTCATAATAAATATATTCAATTCCTTCATTGGGAAGGTAGCCGTCAAAATTTCCAAATTCTTCGTGCGTGCCACCCGGCCCGCCATGAAGTAACAAAACCCTGATTTTAGGATTGTTGCCCATGCGCTTTGTGTAAACATTAAAAATACCTTTTGGCGTTTTGATCGGAATCATTTTTATGCCACCGCTTTGTTGGTCGTCGCTATTTGAATAATCGAAATAGCTACTTTTTTCAGCAGTTGTGCAACTCATAAAAAGTATTAGCAGAAAAGAAATTGAGGCTAAAGGATATTTCATGATTGGGTTTTGTTTGAGGATTTTTGAAATTGGTGACAATGAAATGCAGGTGTTTTCAAATCAGATTTTTTGGGTGGAGCTTTGGGGGTTTTGGGATTAGAATTTTTATGTTTTTTGTTTTGCCCATATTTCTTCACAGGTGATATTCGCTAGCGTATTTTTTAAAGTTTTAATTTCCTTCCTTTTATTTTTCCATCTTCTGTAAAATTGTCAAAACATGGCCCATCAATGATTGTCCAACCCAAAGAAGTTAAAGTATTATCTGATAATACTTCACCCCCAAATTCTGTCAAATGGATGTTGCCATATTTGCATAAATAGAGGCTAATTTTTTCATTTTTGTCAAACAAGAAAATATATTCTGCAACACTTGGGTCGCATCTAGTTGTCCAAAATATTATGTCGATAAGGTCGCGTAAATCACTTACTCCTAATTTAAAGGCTTCATCATATGATGCTTCGCCAACAATTGATTCTAAATTTTTATAAGCATTGACCAACGGTTTGAATTTGTTATCTCTATTGCCAAAGAAATCAAGTTTTAAATGTGAAATTATATAAAGTTCATCTACGTTTATTTTTAGAAACAACTCAGATAATTTATTGCTCAATTCAGTTGTGAATGTATTTATGTCTGAATGATTTAATCCAATAATTTTAAAATTTGAAGAATATTGAATTCCTTCCTTATTATATTGGTCAAAGACTGCCCAATACAAATGCTCTTCATTGTCGTCTTTATAAAATTGCAATTCAGTTTCATCGTAAAAAGCATTTTGCATTTTAATGATTTCGGAACCAATTGTTTTCTTGGATTCGACGATTTTGTTTCTTGGGATTAGAGTTATCATTTATATGACAGCTAACGGTCGTGACTATGCCCGGTGAGATTTTACGGAGCAGAGTTTTTCGGTTGTAGTGCTGTGAGACAAATCTACGATTTGTGTTTTGATTTTCTTCCGAAAACGTCCCGCCTGTTGGCGAGAGCGTTTATGGATAGGGTGGTTTTGGTTTATTGTGTTTTTAGCATTGGGTATGAGCTGATGTTATATGCAGTTTTTATTTGTTGAGATAATATTTTTCATTTACCAATTTTCTTTAATTCCTCTTACTCTGTCAATGAAACTAGCAGTGTCAATTTCGTCTTTTCCAAATCTTTCTCTGAAACGTTCAGCTATTTTATTTGTCCATCCTTTATCACCTTCCATTCCTTCTGCTGTAACAACATCTTGGGCAAATTCAATTGCCTCATAATATTCTTTCTTTGAAATTTCGTCATATTCATCAGGAGGTATACAAAATCCCCAAATGACACATAGGTCAGCAAGTAGGTATATTATTTCTCGTTCCATTGGAGGAACATCTTTTCCAACTTTAAATCCCATTTGTTTTTTAATTGCACATAACGGTTGTGGCTATAAGGAGTACGGACTTGCGAAGCACAAACTCCAAGCTGTAACGCTGTAAGTCAAAGCTACACTTTTGCTTTATTTTTTCCTAAAGTGAACGGGTAGCTTTGGCGGTTTGCGGAGCAGAGTTTTTCGGTTTATAGTGTTGCCCGTATTCCTTTTAGCTGATGTTTTTTATTCTTTAGCTTCTGAGTTTATATTACTTAATTTTTCGGCCTGTTTTTTTCTACTCTCTTGTGTGAAAACAATGACTTGACTACTTTTTATACTATTCTGTTCTCCAAGTAAATGAGTCCTTAAATCACTTATTATTTCTCTAGCATTTTTACTATTTTCTTTGTTAGACAAAGTATTACCTAAATCATTCGCAATATTTTTGGGTAACCATAAAAATGCTTCGAAAGTTAATTGATTTAATT
>JBBSPP010000026.1:0-13005 GCA_038258625.1 Chitinophagales bacterium | reverse complement strand
GTGTCGTAAATTTTTCCTTCGCGGCTAAAGTTGTGTAGGCCGCCACCAAATTTGCTATGTTTTTCTAATACGCAAACAGAAAAATTATTTTTTGCCAAAACTGCCGCAGCGTGCAGCCCGCTTACGCCGCCGCCAATAATTACTACATCGTATTCCGTATTCATTAGCTTCTTTGCAGTTTGTAATAAGTGTTTGAATTTCGCTTGTTGGTCTCTAGCACGTTCAAAGATAGTCCGAGTTTTTCAGCTTGCAGTTGCAAGTCTTGCTTAGAAAAAAAATAGAGTTGCGCATTTTCATTTCCTACTTTATTAAATCCCGACTGTGTAGAAAATCGTTCCTGCTTTGCAATACGGGCATGTTTATCATTTTCTGTATCTGCGTCTTTTATTATTATGCAACCGCCATGATTTATTTTTTGGCTAAGCTTGCTCAATAATTTTTCCTGCTCTTCAAAAGTCAAATAATGCAATACATCATTAATCAAAAAAACATCCGCAGTTTTAAAATCATAGTTTGTAATATCGGCCTGATAAAAATTAAGGCCCTGCGGCAATTTGCCAGATTTGGCAATATTTATTTTTTCCAAATCATGATCCAAACCAATAATTTTTCTGTGAGGAGATTGCAAGCTAAGTGCCAAACTTATATAACCATACCCGCAACCAATGTCGTACATTTTTGCATCAGCATCAATGTGCTTATTTATAACTTCAAAAAAACCTTCGCTACGTTGCTTCGCATTTATGTACCAATATAGTAATGGGTTGTGGTACAAATAATAGTTGTTTACATAATCTGCATAGTCTTTAGGCGTGTAATTTTTTACAAGGCAATTGTTCAATTGTTCTTCATAAAAAATTTTCATCAACTTCGATTTTTCTATACGGTGTTCGCCAAATTCCGTGCTGCCATTTTTAATTCTTGGCAAAACATTTACGGTTGCTTTTCCTTTTTTAATTAATATTTCATGCTTGGTCATTACATGCCCAATGCCTGTAATAATTACAGGAATTATATCCAGATTTAATTGTGAGGCTAGCTCAAACGCTCCTTTTTTAAATCGTTTCAGTTTTCCATTTTCACTTCGTGCACCTTCGGGATATACTACGATGGAGTATCCTTGGGCAACCTTCTCCCGAAGCATTGGTAGCATGTCTTCGTAGCCCATCGTGACTGGATAAAAATCAACAAAGCGAATAAAATACCCGTAAAAAATATTTCGCCATACCCAATCTTTTGTAAGTAAAATACTCTTTTCATTCAGCGCCAATATCAAAAGAATGTCGAGGTGCGACTGATGATTGCAAATTATTACGGCAGGTTTTTCAAACGTCTCAGCCAGTAAATTATAATTTTCAACCTGCACTCCAGGAATCCCTTTTAGCAACCATCTTGCCATCTTCGTCATTACTTTTCGTACGGATAATTTTTTCTGCTGTCGCGTGGTGGGCAGCAATTTTATAATCAAAGTATATACTGAAATAAGCAAACAGCCTATAAGTAAAAAAGCAAATCCAAGAAGCGATCGTAAAACATTAGACCACGTAAGCGGATAATTTCGTTGCACACCATTGGCATAAAAAAGTCGGTTATACACCCACGGCTGAATACTAAACGAGACCAGCACGACGCATACTATTCCAAAAATAGACAGTGCCGCAATCGATTTTAGCGCGGGATGCTGCGCGAAAATAAGTACGCCCAAACCGATTAGGGTAGTGAATGCCGAAAGCAAAATGGACGATTTAAAATGCGCTAATTTTAAACTGGCATCACTGCGCATTTGATTTAATCCGTGCTGTATAAACACACAATAATCCACCCCTAGCCCAAAAATAAACGTGGAGATAATGATATTAAAAATATTAAGTTTAATATCCAACAAGCCTATTAAACCAAATGTAAAAATCCATGCCAAGCCAATAGGAATTATGGTTACAATGGTGGTTTCGATGCGACCATAAGCAATAAGTAACACGAAAAATACCGCAATAAACGCGAGCCAAGAAATGGTATTAAAATCTTCTTTTACTAGTTTTATAATTTGCTTCGCGTAGTATGATCGATCCAAAATCACCACCTCTTTATTGTTTTCAAATACTTTTATCAAGGCTGGCTTGTTTTTTTGTTCCACTTTTATAGGTGTAATTACATAATGTATTCCACCTTTTTGAAACGCCAAATTATCCGTCAGCTGACTGATCTTTTCAAAATCTGACGGGCGCATCAACTTGTAATTTTCTTTCTCAATAAAATTTTGAAACGGACTAAAAGAACCGGGTTTAAATCCTAAGCGATTGGCGTTGATTTGTACCTGCGATACAAGTTGATTGCGTTTTGCTGTTGTCCAAAAAAGCTGCCACTTTTCCAACCGTGCTTTTTGAACTTCTTCGGTTGGGATTAAATTTGCCAACGATTGAAAATCAGCAAGGGTTTTATCGCGTTCTAATTTTTGTAATTGTGGAATTAATTTTTTTGACTTTTCAAGTGCTTCATAAAAACTGGTTCCTTCGCTTACGAGGTAAACAGTTTTTTGCGCCAAACTGGTTACTGCATTTATCTCGGCGTGCGCTTTTTTAAGCTTGGCAGATTCGTACCCCAATTTATTCAGGTCGCCCTCAAAAGATACTTGCTTGCTCGTAAAAAAAAGCAACACCCCTAAAACCAATAAACTCACAAGCCACCATTTATTCTTATGCAATGGAATATGGGCGAGAAAATCAATAAAACGAGAAACATAGTTTGTCGTCAGCTCCTTCTTTTTTTTGATTAAAAACGGGGTGTAAACAAGAGAGGCGACGGCAGAAAATAAAATAGCAATTGCAGCAAATAAACCCATGGTTCGCAAGGCAGGAGATTTCAAAAAGAGCATCATCCCGAAGGCGCTCACCGTGGTTAAACAGCTTATCAAAATTGGCAAGGACACGCCTTTATAAAACTTTTTGATATTATCAGTATGCATATAATGCACCGTGCAATGGATAACATAATCTACCGCAATGCCGAGCAGCACAGAGCATATTCCCAAAATAATTGCCGAAATTTCACCTTGCAGCAACCACACCAAAGCTAGTGCCAGCAAAGCGGATAACCCAACAGGCAGCAAAATTAATGCGGGTGTAATAAAGCTCCGAAAATAGCCCGCCAACAATATGAATAATAAAATCATAGCCAAACCAACCGTCAGGGCTACATCTTTTTTTATCACATTTGCATTGTCAACCGCAGCGGGAATGCTACCATAATAATAAATTTCCGAATTGCTTTCAGCCTGAATGTGGGCAATTTCTTGATCCATCAGCGCCAACATATTACCGTTATTCTTCGTTTCCTGATTGCCAAATTTAGGCGTTAAAAACATAAGGATCGAGTTCCTGTCCGTTACCTGATAAAAACCATCTTGCAGCGCAATATTTTTACTCAGATTAAATTGCTCTAACTTCTTCAGAATTTTGGGCGTAAAAAATAATGGGTCTTTCAGTATAATTCGTTTCGTCATGATGGACGATGGCGAAATCAGTGAGCGATATGTTCTATCCAAAGAATTTTTTACTTCGTTTGGTTCAATTTTTAATTGTAGCTCGGCAAGTTCATCGTCATTCAAAAAATAAGGCAAGTGCTCAAAAAAGAAATTGTACGTCTGTTCCAAATTATCATCCGCCAGCGTATAATTCAGTTCTTTTATGTACGGCTTGTACTTTTTTCCGTCTAGTTTTTCTACAAATTTTTCGGCTGTTTCAATGAGTTTATCGTTGTCATTATTTTTTATTACAATGACCATTTTATCAATCAGTCCCGTTGATTTTATGACCTGCTCTACCTTTTCGGTACTCAGCGCATTGGGTGTGAGTTGCGAAATATCTTCGCTAAATTGTATTTTACTAACCACAAATAGTGACACTACAGCAAGCAGCACACTGAGAATAATGAAACTCAGTTTGTGTTTTTTTATCCAGTTGTAAATTTTAACCAGGAGTAGCATGTTGATTTTTACGAAATATTTTTAACCCGATAAAAGTAAGTAAACCAAACAGAACGCCCGCAATTACTGCCAACAGGCACGCACCAACAGCATAAATGTATATGTCGCCAGCAATGGTTTCAAAGCTTATTTTTTTACTAAATTGTATCGTAGTTGCTTTATTTAGCACTTGCCCGCCTAGCTTATAACTAAGATAAATAATAAGTGGCACCATTGGCGGAACGCTTATTTGCGCTGCTGTGCCAACGATTAATTTATTTAGCTTTAGCCAATGCGCCGTTACTAATGACAAAAATAATTGTCCGCCCCATAGCGGTACAATCCCCCAAAAAATACCCCATGCAACCGATGCACTTAAACTTGCAGAGCTTTCCTTGGTACGAATTAAATTATCAATAAAAAATTGTTTCGCCTTTTGCAATGTAAAATTTCGGATAATTTGGATCGGCCGATACCACAGTGCGGCGGCCAATACCAACACCGTATTTAAGAATGTAATGCGCAAAAAATCCTTTGTCGGCCGAAAGTGAGAAACGCGCTCTTCGCCTTGATACAGCACATCAATTGGTACGTGCTTAATCGCAATATCTTTCCAAGCCGAGCGTACTAATACCTCAATTTCAAATTCATATTTGGTTGTAAAAAAAATAGTTTTTTCAAAACGCTTTATAGGATATAGCCGAAAGCCCGATTGAGTATCGGGCATTTTTACGCCCGTCTCTACCCAAAACCAAAAGCTCGAAATTTTATTACCGACCTTGCTTCCTTGAGGTACATTTTCTTCGGCGGCCAAATTTCTGCTCCCAATTAAAATTGCATTTTCTTCAAAATTATCTATGAAAGCGTACAAATCTTTGGCATAATGCTGACCGTCAGAATCTATTGTAATGGCATGCTCATAGCCAAGCTCCAATGCTTTTTTAAAACCTGTGCGCATGGCAAAACCCTTGCCCTTATTTTTTTCGTAGTGCAGATATTCAAACTTTTCAGGAAGGCTAGTAATTATTTTATGCGTGTTATCAGTAGAGCCATCATTCACCACCAACACATTTTTGGTGTATTGCATGCAATCTTTAATTACCTGCACAACCGTTTTTTGGTTATTGTAGGTAGGAATAATCACGCACATTTTGTGTGTGTCAAATTCGGTTTGTAAATGAGGATTCTCCATTGCCTGCACTATACAATTTTATACGTTCCTCTAAATTTCATAAAGACTGATTCGGCATTTTTTAGTTGAGCAGAGAACGTTATTTGCTCATTTGTTTTTTCCTTTATCTCAATTTTTACATTCAAATTTTCAAACATTGCTGGGGTAATAGGTTGGATAAATTTTATTTCTTTGGAAGTTTCTAATTGCAATTTTGAATTTGTGAACTCTTCCAAAAATTCTTTTATAATTTGTATTTGAAAAACCCCAGGCACAACGGGGTGTTCAGGAAAATGTCCTTTAAACACTTCGTGAGAAGCATTTAATATAATGGAGGCCAACACCGAATTTTCTCCTACATGCATGGCATTCATAACATAAAAACTATTCGTCAATATCGTACTCATCTTTTTTATCGCTAGAGTTTGGTTCGTTTTGAATTAGTTTTTTAAAAGTAAGCGAGGCGTTTTTTAACCCAAAATGTTTCAGACTAATTTCTGTGGGCAACTGCTCTTCATAATTTAAAATAGTTATTTGCACTTTTTTGCCTACGGCATAAGCTTTGTCAATCCTCGATACCAAATTATTCTTAAAATACAAAAAATATGGTGCGGTGCCTTTCTTTTTTAATTTCATTACATCCACCTTATTGCTACGTTGGGTCAGCCATTTTTTCTTAAAATTAGCTTCATCAATCATCAACATAGCAAGGTCATCCTGAATCAAATTTATAACCACTGGTCTATTCAATTCTTCCAGCACGCTAACGTCCTGATATTTTCCATTGACATATTTCATCTTAATCAGCGTCATGCCCATTTCGGAAATGAGAGCTACATCATAGTTGCTCGCTGTATTTCTTTTAATAGCCACCAAACCTGAAAAATGAAATTTGTAAAAATCAACTTTGGTATTATACACAGCGCTCGCGCCGTCAGTATTAAACAAAGCGGCGGTGCGAGAAGTTTGCTCCGTTCTATTTTTCTTAAATTTTAGTATGCGTGGGTTAAAAGCACACGAACTAATTTGAAAACTAATTAGTACTAAAAGTATTACTTGGAAGTGGCGCATTTAGTTTTTTATTCTTGAAGCTAATGAGCGTATAATCGTCAGATGGTTCAATCATTTTTACAATTTCTACACTGTAATTCTGATGGTCTAAAAACAACAAAATTTTCTTCAGATTTTTTTTCATACTTACCGAAGTTGGTTCTAGGGTGAGCACATAATATTTTTCATTTTGCAAATACGTTATATCAAATTTGTCTGACTCAAAAATATCACCCGTTACAGAACCTACGAGCAAATCATTTAACTCGGTAAAATTTTTGCTTGATTTTGCATCAAAAGAACTTTTATTGCCGCCATCGTTTATCGAAACTTTGCCGTCGCTCATAATAATTTCGTAGGTATAGGGCGAGGTATATTTCCACTTCAATTGATTTTCTTTTTTGAAATAGAATTTCCCTTTTGACTGAATTTTTGACTCCAAAAAACTGATGTGCTTGGTTTGCGAAAAATCGCTAGTAATAGTGTTTAGTTCCTTTGCCTTTGCTTTTATGGCAATTTTTAGCGCCTCTGTATCTTTTACCGCCGTAAATTCTGGCGAGAAAGACATGACCACAAAACCTGTAAACAGTATAAATAAGGTATTAATTTTCTTCATAAATCGCCATTTTAAAGGCGTCGGACAAAGGTATGATTTTAAAATTATTCTCTTTTAGATAAATGATAATGCTATCTAAAAGTTGGGCAATATTCTCTGTGCTATCATGCAATAATATTATAATGTTTTGTTGGTTTGAGACCCTATTTTTTACGCGTTCTAGCGTTTTTACCATATCATTTTCAGTATCAAAACTGCGCACATTCCAACCCACAATTTTCAACTTCAGCTTGCCAACCGCATGAGAAATTAGCGGACTCATAGCGCCGAAAGGGGGTCTGAAAAATCGGGGTGTTTTGCCTATCACGCCCTTTATTATTTCATTCGTTTTCATAATTTCAGCACGAATTTGCGAACTCAATTGTACCGGAAAATTTGGTTTGTGATAAAAGGAATGATTCCCAATTTCATGACCGCTTTCAAATAATGCGGTTACTATTTTTTCCTTGCCTTCAATATTTTTTCCTATTAAAAAAAAAGCAGCTACGCAATGATGCTTTTTCAGTACGTCCAAAATTTGTTCGGTTTGACTAGTTGGCCCATCATCAAATGTGATTACGGCAGTTTT
The DNA here is from genome assembly GCA_038258625.1 of Chitinophagales bacterium. Lineage (GTDB taxonomy): Bacteria > Bacteroidota > Bacteroidia > Chitinophagales > Chitinophagaceae > JAGNRR01. Next base: position 5,639 of record JBBSPP010000026.1, on the reverse strand, counting down.
TTCTTCGGTTGAAATTGGTTTGGTAAAAGCTTTTACAAAATAATTGGAACTTAAATAAAGCGAGCCGTACAAGTTGAACGCCAAATAAATAAGCACGCTAACTGCTAATAAGAAAATAGCTATTTGATTATTATCTTGCCACAAATAAAGGCATAAAATAATAGAGATAAGAAATGCTATGTTTACGAAAATTCTCAATCAACTTTTTGCACTAAGCTAATACAATGATTGCAATACTCCTCTTGGTGATAAATCAAAATGGTTTTTACTAGCTTCAAATCACCGCGCTTTTTATAAACCAATGTTTCAGGAACTTCATTTGTTGTCAACATTTCATTGGCCAACCACCAAGCAAAGGCCGAAGCACTAGGCTGATCGCCACATAAATGCTTGTAGGTAAGAATATTATTTTCACTAAAAATACCATCGATCAAATCGATATAACCCGCCTCATTGTTCACATCGCCATTCATACCTAACATCACACCATCAAGGTTTTGAACGCTAAGATTATTTTGTTTCAAAAAATCTTGTAGCATGTTTTCAACCGAGCTATCGGTTTGATAAACCATTTCCGTATCAACAATCTGAATAGGCGTTTTTTCCTTTGTAATTACAAAATAAGCCGCGCCTTCGCCAGCTATACTACCTGTACTTTTCGACTCGTACAAATTTGAAAAATTGGTATCCTTTTTCCATTTATTCAAAAAAGAATAGATTTCAAAATTTTCTTTGGTCAGTTCATCCTGCGCTCCAACCAAAATGTTGTTGACCTTTTCATCATCTTCTAGTAGCAACATCCCGTCCAGCAAAGCATGTTCGAATGAAGCATTTAGATGAGAGAATGTAAGATTATGTTTTTTGCATTCGATACTCAATGCTATTGCACCTGCCACGGTGTTATGGGTAGATTGTATAAAAGCAGTTGGGTTGAGCATTTGTTCTTTTTGATCTATAATTTGATTCAAAAAAATCTCTGTGTCTTCTACTATTCCTAAACTGCTGCCTACAATTATTGCGTCGGGGATTTTAATATCAGCTAACTGTAGCGCATCTTTTGCGCAGGTCAAACCCATGCGCACATTTCGTTTCATGCGGCGTAGTTTGTTGGCGGGCAAATATTCTTTGTACGGAATTTCGGTAATGACCATTTTGCCATCTTCGTTAATTGGCACAATATCTTCATGCCAATGTGCGCGTTTCAAAAACGTGTGCTGGGGGCTAATGCAACTAGAAGATTTTATATAAAATTTCATTTTATACTCTTGAAAAAATTAAAGTAGAATTATTCCCGCCAAAGCCAAATGAGTTAGACATTATATGGTTTAGTCTTTGGTCTTCGAGCAATTTAGTTACCGGTTGCAAATCAAATTCTGCCATGGGTGTTTCCCAATTTAGGTTGGGGAAAATAATATTTTCTCTCAACGATAGTATAGAAAAAACAGCCTCAACTGAACCTGCTGCCGCCAACGTATGGCCTGTGTAAGCCTTGGTGCTACTGAAAGGTGGCATTTTTGTACCAAAAATATTTATGCACGCCGTCCCTTCCGACAAATCATTATTACCTGTTCCAGTGCCATGCACATTTACATAATCAATATCAATCGGTTTTAAATTTGCTTGGTCTAGCGCGCCTTGCATAGCAAGCGTTGCACCCTCTCCATTGGGTGATGATGCTGTTTGATGAAACGCATCATTGGCATTGCAATAGCCGCTTAGTTTTGCCAACGGTTTTACACCTCTTTTTTTATAACTTTCCTCGCTTTCCAACACCACATAAGCCGCCGCTTCACCAAGATTTAAACCGCGTCGATTATTATCAAAAGGCTGGCACCACTCCTTATCCAAAATCATGAGCGAGTTAAAACCGTTCACCGTGAATTTAGACAGGGCATCACTGCCGCCAGCAATTACAATATCATACCGCCCCGAAGTAATTAATCTGCTCGCCATCATCAGCGCGTTTGCCGAGGACGAGCAGGCTGTACTAATGGTGGTAACCAAACCACTGATATTATGATATTTTGCCATCCGATTGGTGGTGGCGCCGCACAAATGTGTATTGACGTAGTCAATTTTTTTACCCTCCTTAAAATCGCTATAATACATTTCGCTTCTGTCCATACCGGCAACGGTGGTCGAAGAAATTAGCGCAATTTTTTTTTGGGCAGTATTAACCTGAGCTTGTTCTAGCGCTTCTTTTATTGCCAAAATGCCTAACAACATAGTGCGTGTAATTGGCTCTTCGGTAGGAATGTTTAAGATGGCTTTCAATTCATCATGCGAGTAATCTAACTCACCGCTGGGGAAAACATTTTTATGCTCCGTCTCTAAATGTTTGATTGATTTAATCCCTGTTTCTTGTTTCAGTAATTTCGACAAATTTTCTTCCACCCCTATCCCAAGGGCAGATACAATTCCTTGTCCGGTTACAAAAACACCATTAGACATTGGCAAGTTTACGCTTTATTATCTTCTATAAATTTGGCCATTGACTCAATAGAAAAAAACGCATCTTTTCCATCCTTGGGATCTTTTATTTTGATGCCGTATTCTTTTTCGAGTAGTACAATAAGCTCAAGCGCATCAATAGAATCAAGGCCAATACCGCCTGCTTCGCCAAATAATGGCGCTGTTGCATCAATTTCCGAAGGAGTTAAATCTTCCAAATTTAATTGTTCTATTATTTGCTCTTTTAGCTTTTCAATTAGTTCTGACATAGTTCGTTCTATAGGTTTTCAAAAATAGTCTTTAGATTTTGAAGATTAAATTTTATTGCTTGATTATCTGTATTTTTTACCACCAAAAACATGATGATCTCAAAATTTTCATCAGTTATATAATCTAGGCATGCCATTAATAGCGGCTTTTGAGCATTGTTTTGTAGTATAGTATTGGCTTTTTCATACATAGATTCAGGCGTAAAATCTTTTTCTACAAACGTATAATTTTCACCAAAAATCTTATGACGAATGCAAATTTCGCCCTGCACAATATTGGGAAGCGTATATACAAAAAGCGCAGGTGAAGCAATTTCGACCAAACTCTTTTGATATGCTTTATCTACCGCTAATGAAGCATGTTTATTTATAAAAAGTAAATCGCAGTTTTCTTTATCTGTATCATCTTTTAATAAAAACTCAGCCGCCAAGAAACCTAGCCGAGCAAGGCCATCCATTTTATAAAATTTGGCGTAGCCAATTTTCATTTCTTTATAAATAGTTTTCAAAAAATTTTCATCATCAGCTTCGCGAAAAATAACTACATCACTTTCCGAGCTGTGTAGCCGCAATTCTTTTGGTGTGATGGTGATATGTGATTTTATGCTAGTCATTAATTCTTTCAAATAGTATCGCCGCATTACTCCCTCCAAATCCAGAAGCTGTTTTTAGCACACGATGTATGGATTTATTTTTACTTTCTTTTATAATGTTCAAGTGTTCATCTTCAATATTCGCTGAAAACCCCAACGATTTTATTGTCAAATTTCGCTCTGCAGAAGCTACCGCAAAAAGTGTTTCAATAACGCCCGCAGCGCCAAGGGTATGACCAATGTAGGCCTTCAAACTATTGAGCGGCACATCTTTCAAACCCAATCGATTAAAGGCCTGCGCCTCCATAGCATCATTAAAAGGCGTAGCCGTACCATGTGCCGAAATGTAATCAACCTGTTGACCATCTAATGCTTTTTCGCAAGCGCGGTATAATCCTTCGCCGGTGCGCGATGGCCCCGAAATATGATTCGCATCATTTGCCGTGCTGCCATTTACAATTTTAAAATCACTTTTTATTTTTGATGATAAAATTATTGTAGCTGCCGCCTCGCCCAAATTTAAACCAACTCGATCCTTATCATACGGTTTACAAACTTCAGGACTTAAAGCTTTAAACGAAAGAAAACCCGAAATTACAAACTTCGATAAAACATCCGCACCACAAACAATCACATGATCATACTTACCTTCCTGAAGTACGCGATGACCCCAAATAAGTCCTGCCACGCCTGATATACAAGCCACAGAAATTATTAATGGCTGATGGGCCAATGCAAAATAATCTTTTATTTTTTTGGCAGACGACGTCAAAAGTGAACGTGCTTCATTTGTTTCTATCCAATCAATATTTCCTTTGGTGGTACTTAATATAAAAATTGTTCGCTTGCTTTTTATGTCGATTTCAATTTTTGATAATGCCTCTTCGGTACTTTTTATTACGAGTTGCTCAAAGAAACTTAGCTCCTTCGCTAGGTGCACTTCGGCTTCGCTCGGAGAACCTAGTGGGGACCGAATTTTTCCCAAAGCTAATTGCTCCGGAATATCATCAAATTGCATTTTTTGAATGCCCGATTTATTCGCAAATAAATTAGTCAAGGAATCATCAACATTGTTGCCCAATGCGCAGATACAGCCTTGACCTTTAGTAATGTATGTCGTTATTTCCCCAGCCATTTTTGCTCCCAAGTGTTGACAAAATCAGGTTTTACCAACTCAAGTTCGTTTTTCTTGTTCATAAAAATTTGGGTGCTCGTTCCTACGGCTACTATTTTTTCATCCTGATTTCGGATAGTATATTCAAAACAAATTTTAGCAGCCTCCTGCGGAATAAATTTTGTATGCACCGTTACGCGCTCGCCATATTTTACTATTTTTTTAAACTGACAATGAATATCTACCAACGGTAATTTGTAGCCTTCTTCATATAAATCCAAATAACCAAGCCCGTATTGTTCGCCAAAAGCTTCGCGCCCTTCTTCAAAATATTTTATGTAATTGCCGTGCCACACCACACTCATAGAATCCACCTCCGAAAATCGAATGCGCACCTCAACTGTATTTTCTAAATATTTTTCCATTGTCTTTTTTTTAATTTTCACCAGGTTCCGATAGCTATGGGAATGTCGAAAGGTAACTAAATCAAACTCTTCTTTTTTTGCAAATAAACAGAACCCAAAATGAACACAACCGAAAATAATACAAATTTGAATATGGGAATCATAATTTGTCCGAGGCTTGCTTCGCGCAAAAACAAATCATAGTAACCTTCCATACCCCAATTGAGCGGCGAGACGGAGCTAATTTTTCGCATCATATTGGGCATTACATAAATGGGAACCCACAGCCCGCCAAGCGCGGCGAGTATCATAACTGAGATAGAACCTAATATGCCGGCCTGATTAAACGACTTACTGATCACCGAAACAAAATACCCAAAAGCGGTAGCAGCGAAGGAAACAATTATCGTAAAAAGAAAAATAGAAAAAATATTATTCCCAAATTGCAACGCATGAAAACCCAGCATGGGAATAATAAAAATCCCAAAAATGAAAAGCACAATTGCAATGGCCATGCAAAATAAAACATGCACCAAAATTTTGCTCAGCACAATTTGCCATGAATTTATGGGCATCATCTTCAGTCTTTTATAAATGCCAGTTTCGCGCTCTTCAATAATATTACCCGCCATAGGAATGCATATAAAAAACATGGCAAACAAAACCCAAGCCGGAATATTGTGCTGTGTTGAATTTGGGAAAATTTCTTTTTCGGCTTCGCCGTTTGTAATGGTAGATGCATAAGCTTCTTCCAAACCTATTATGTCGCCGTCCATATTTTTATCGCTCACTTCTTGGTTGGTCATAG
>JBBSPP010000025.1:0-13026 GCA_038258625.1 Chitinophagales bacterium | reverse complement strand
ACTTTATCCCACGCTCCGCGCAAGGTCAACAATCCGTTTAGCATTCCACCCCAAGATGGAAGAATGAGCATGATACTAAATACTACACCTACCGATTGTGCCCAATCTGGAAGCGCCGTGTATAATAAATGATGCGGTCCTGCCCAGATATAAATAAAGATTAATGCCCAAAAGTGAATGATACTCCATTTGTAAGAATACACAGGACGATTAGCCGCTTTTGGTACAAAATAGTACATCAGCCCTAAGTAAGGAGTCGTCAAGAAAAATGCTACTGCATTATGCCCGTACCACCATTGTACCAATGCATCTTGTACACCTGCGTACCACGAGTAACTATCTATCCAGCTATATGGTAGTGCAAAAGAATTTACGATATGTAAGAGCGCGACTGTTACCCAAGTACCTATAAAAAACCAGATGGCAACGTATAAATGTCGCTCGCGGCGTTTCATAATGGTACCCATCATATTGATACCAAACACTACCCAAATTAATGTAATCGCAATATCAATTGGCCATTGTAGCTCGGCATATTCTTTGCCCGAGGTATGCCCCATCCAAAGTGAGAGTGCTCCAAAAAGTATGATTAATTGCCAACCCCAAAAGTGAATTTTGCTCAGTGCATCGCTAAACATTCTTGCCTTGAGCAATCGCTGCAGCGAATAATACACCCCCATAAAAATACCATTACCAACGAATGCAAAAATTACTGCATTAGTATGCACAGGGCGCATCCGCCCAAAAGTAGTAGGTGCTAAACCTAAACCCCAAGAGGGATACACCAATTGGAAGGCAATAATTACCCCAACCAACATACCAATTACGCCCCACAAAATAGTGGCGAGGGCAAAATTCCTAACAATCTTATTGTCGTAATAAAATGTTTGTTTTTCCATAATTCTTATTTCTCTTGAGGAGTATTGTTTTCAAAAAGTATTCTGCGTGGTGGCGCATAATCATCATCAAATTGCTTGCCGCGCAAACCCCAAAGCAAAAAGCCAATAAAAGAAATAGCAATTATGCCCGTGACTATATAAGTGAGAATGAGTACTTCCATTAAGAGTACAAATGTCAGCTAGCTTAGATGACAAAAAAATGACGATGCTCATCGTTGAAGTTGATAAATGTCAAGTTTTAAACACCTCGTATTTTTTCTAACTTTGCTGTCAATGTCACAAAAAAGAATTAAACAAATCGTTGCGTTTCTAGCCTTGCTTATCATCACTTTTGGCATGTACAATTGGCTTATGCCAGATAAAGATTGGCAGGGCATAAAAGTAGTTTCAGGACAAAGAGATAGTGTAACATTACCCGATGGCAGTATGGCATTCATAATAGGTCCATCTACTTTGGGCTATCCAAAAAGTTTTACCGAAGCGTTTAGAAGAATAAAAATGGAGGGTGAAATCTATTTTGAAATTGCAAACGAAAGCAAACCATTTTTGGTACAATCAGAAAAAGGCGGTGTAGAAACCAATGGTGCAACGTTCGTAATGAATACCCAAGAAGAGGAAAATATTACGGTGCATTGCCTACGTGATAACCTGCGCATGATTGCACGTGGTAAAACTAAAAACTTTGAAATTGGATTAGGCGCAAATGAAAAATGTGCTTTTTGGAGGAGTGATAAAATAATTAGTAAAGATTCCTTTACTCAAAATATAGCGGCTGATTTTAATTTGTAAAATAAATCTTTCGTGGGTGTAAGCAACACTTATCCTAGGCTTTTTCTTGACACCCACTCACTCAACCCAAACGTCAGTAAAATAATGGTGATAGAACTGGCAGGCATTAAAATTGCGGCAATTAGTGGGCTCAAATTTCCTTGTACCGCAAAAAATAAACCTGTCAGGTTATAGATCAAACTCAACCCAAACGTGAGGTAAATAATTGGTTTTATTTTTTTTGTTACGGCTAAAATATGACCCAATTTAGCAACAGAGGCAGCATCCAGAAGCGCGTCGCCCCCAGGGAAAAAGCTATTACTTTCTTCGCATATGATTAAGCCACAATCACTTTCTTGCAAGGCGCCATTGTCGTTCAATCCGTCGCCCACCATCAAGGTATTTTTTCCTTGGGTCTTTAATTGATGAATGTAGGCACGTTTATCATTCGGTTTTTGATTAAAATTTAATTTTACTTTACTGCCTAGCATGGCGCGCAAATTATCATACTCCGCATCATTATCTCCGCTCAAAACTGATAGCTCATACGTTGCTGATAGTTGTTTCAATGTTTCAGGAATATTTGCTCGATAATGATTTTTAAAATTGAAAATTCCTACTAATTCCATATCAATCATTACATAAGCTTCAGCTGATTTTTTAGCTTCTTCATTGCTGCTTTGATTTTGTCGAAGAGCTTTCGAAGCGTTGCCATAAACAAATTCTTCAGAGCCTATTCGCAAATAATGAGTATCCCAATGTGCTTCTAATCCGCCGCCCGCAATTTCTTTTACCATCATTTTTTCTGCTATTTCGGGTTCATCAAGGTAGGTTGCAATTGCTTGGCTATACGGATGTTTGCTTTGGCTTACCGCACTGTAAATACAATTTCGCTCAAAGTCAGTAAGTGTTTTTCCCTTATAAAAAGTATTGAAATTTTTAGCTTCCGTGAGTGTTCCGGTTTTGTCAAATATGATATGATCCGTGTGCGAAAGTTGGTCTAGCACGTCTTCGTTTTTTACGTACAAACCAATCTTACTAAGGTTGCGCAAAATGTTTCCTTTGGTAAAAGTTTCGCTGAGTAATAATGCACAAGGACACGAAATAATAAGCACTGCTGTGGCAGCCCACAGCGCTTTGCTAGGCTCTATGAATAACCAAACCGCCGCTGTAACCGCCGCTATCACAAGAATACCCCAAGTAAAATAATGGCTTACCCAATCGGTATGTTTTACTGTTTTCTTTTCTATTTTTTCATTATTTGATTTATTCCATAGATGCGTGAGGTAGGATTGCGAAGCTTCTTTTAGCGCATACACCACAATTTTATTGTTCAGCACTCTGCCGCCGGCATACACAATATCGCTTGTTTCCTTGCTGCTCGGTGTGCTTTCGCCGGTTACAAAACTGTAGTCAATATCCGCCTTACTTTTAACTACTATTCCATCAATAGGAATAATATCATTTGGGTAAACCACCACCTCATCGGCGAATTTTATGTCCTCCAATTTTACAGTGGAAATGCTTTTGTCTTTATTAATTTTAGAAACTGCAATAGGAAAATAAGAGGTAAAATCACGTTCATAATTTATCAACCGATAAGTGCGCTGCTGTAAAACACGGCCGAGCAACATAAAAAATATTAAGCCCGTTAAACTATCAAAATAGCCCGACTCACCCAAAACCGTAACCTCATAAATAGAGCGCGCAAATGTAATGCCAATGGCTAGGGCAACTGGTGCATCGGTGTTTAGCACTTTATGTTTTAAGCCCGTCCAGGCAGACTGAAAAAAAACATAGCTAGAATACAAAACGGCGGGCAGGCATAGCACCAAATTTGCCCATCGAAAAAAAACACTTAGAGATTCGCTGTACAATTGACCACCAGAAATATACTCGGGCAAACTAAGCATCATAATAGCCACGAAGCACGCGCCCGCCACGCCGAGGTATTTTATATTTTGAGAATTATAATTTTTCTTTTTTTGATTGCCACCGTCAATTGTGCCTTTATTTAGTTGAGGTTCATAACCAATTTTGCTTAGCAATGTAACCAGTTTTTTCAACGAAATTTCCTCTTGTTTAAAAACCACAAAAACTTCCTTTTGTATAAAATCGACTTCCGCAGCTTGTATGCCATTATGAAGTTGTGGCAAATGCTCTAGCAGCCAGAGGCAAGACGCACAATGGATTTGCGGCAGATAAAATTTGATGTGCGTTTGTGATTGGTCTTTAAACTGAATCATTTTTTGAACAACTTCATCATCATCCAAAAACGCAAACTTATCATAGTCTAACGCTTGCGATTGTTTAGTACCCGGCTTGTCTTCTAAATCATAATACGTGCAAAGATTTCCTTGTTTCAAAATATCATATACCGCCGCACAGCCCGAGCAGCAAAATACTTTTTCATCTTTGCGCACCGTGCCTATTCTGCAACTATCGCCGCAATGATAACAGCTTTCCAGCTCTTTTTTTGGTGCAGATTTAGCTTCCATTCTCTTGGCTTATTTCGTAAATCCGTCTTTCTTTCTCTACTAAAAGGCTGCACAGTTTGTACTCAATTTCTATATAATCGGCCAGCACATCAAGTGTATTTTTTCTATTCGTTTCTACTTCGCTTTTTAAAAGAAGCGCATGCAAGTGGCAAATCAAATCCAAAATGGTTTGCTGTTTTTTTACAATATAATCTTTCGGGAAAAACTTAGGAACGGACACTTCGGTCATCGACCAATAATGTTTTTCTGCGCGCCATAGCATGTTTATTTCGGCTATCAGTTTATCAATAAAAAGCTGGGACAAATGAGCATGATTATCCGTGAGCAACAACTTGCGTTGCAAGTTTTCCAACTCACTTAACCTATTGGGATAGTAGGTTGATACCAATTCCATAAAGTAAGCGGTATGTGCCAAATTTTTGCTATGTTCTCGTTGATGTAACAAACCAACTGCAAGATTAGCTACACGCGCACGGATAGTCTATGAAGATTGTCAATGGGAAAATTGATATTTGTCAAGTTTGAAATTAACATAAAAAAATGGTTTTGATTAAACTCAGCTGTAAAATATACTATCACTTGTATTATGATTAGATTACTAATCGCATTGACCAAAATTGGCTTTTTATTTTTTGTATGGTTATTTACTTTTCCAAGTAGCACCCAAGAGACTATTACAGTAACAAAAAATATTGTGAGCAATGAAAATATCCAATATGTACCGTCTGCAATTTATTGTTGAATAATATCCCTAATCATACATATTAGCATAGCGCGTAAGCGTTGCCACATCAGCCAATAAAATCTTTTTACCCTCCAATTTCACAATGCCGCTATCCTTAAATTCTTTCAGGAAACGCACAACGGTTTCGGTGGCGGTGCCTACGATATTCGATAGTTCCTCGCGTGATAATGCTACGCTAAGAGTTTGGCCATCATCCTCAAAGCCGTATGTTTCTTTCAAAAATAAAAGGGCTTCGGCGGTACGTTCACGAACTGGTTTTTGTGCCATGTGGGTGATGGTACTTTCGGCTCGGCGCAAATCTTCGGAGAGTAGGCGCATCATTTCCATGCTTAGTTCGCCGTCTTTTTTTATAATGCTCAAAAATAATTCTTTGGGTACGAAACATAAATTACTATCCTCCAAAGCGGTGGCAGAACCCGAATATCGTTCGCCACTGAGTATCGCGCGGTAGCCCAATACATCGCCCTTTGCTGCCATGCGCACGATATGCTCTTTTCCCATATCGCCGCTTTTGGTCAGTTTTATTTTTCCTGAATTTATGCAGTACAGTCCATAAGCATGCGCCCCTTCTTTAAAAATTGTTTCTCCTTTTTTAAAAGTTGAACAAACTTTTTCCAATTCCAATTCTGCCGAATGGTCGCTGCTCGTTTTGCAAATCACGGATTTAAAACGGTTAGAGCAATGTTTGCATTCTATATGTTGGAAGTCTGCCATGAGCGAGCGCGAAAATATTTAATTAATTGTTGAAGCTAGAGTTATAATGAGCTAATTTCTATATGCGCAAAAATAATATTGCTATGTTAGTTGTTGCTGCTATTTTTTTATACTTTAAGAATTATCCTAAAAATGAAAACCACAAAAAAAGCACATAGCCCAACATCAAAATTGCACCTTCCCAACGGGTTAGTTTTTTGTTCCATAGCATTTGCGCAAAAATTAGTGTGGCACCCAGCATAATATAAATGCTTACGTCTCTGATTTCGGCAGGCACTCGTATTTCGCCTACCATGCGGCTTACCCCTCCAATGGCCACTATATTGTAAATGTAAGAACCCAGCACATTTCCAATTGCCATATCGGCTTTTCCTTGTCGAAGGGCGGCAAAACTTACGAAAAGCTCGGGGAGAGAAGTGCCAAGTGCTACCGCAGTAAGTGCAATAATGGCCGGAGCAATTTGGAAATAGTCGCCCATTTTTATGACGCTTTCAATATTATATTTTGCGCCAAAATAAACGCCTAGCCCGCTCAACAACAATAATACTATCGTCTGCCAACTAAGCTTTGGTGGTTTTTCATCTGTTAGATCCGTTCCTTTTTTTATCGAAAGATATATATACAAAACCGTCAACCCTAAAAATGTGAAGCCTTCCCAAAGAGAAATTTTCAAATCCCAGATTGTATAAAACAGAAAAAGCGATGTGCCAATCATAAATGGAAAATCCATTTTTTTAAAATCAAACTTTATAGAAATTTTTTTGCCAATAAAAGCAACCACACCAATGATGAGCAAAATATTGGTAATGTTAGAACCCACCACATTGCCCATCACAATTTCAGAATTATTCTCCGTCATTGCAATAATGCTGCTCACCAACTCGGGCAACGAAGTACCCAAAGCCACTACGGTAACGCCTATCACAAAAGATGGCAAACCTAAAGCCAAACCAAGCCGCTCAGATGCTACTACAAATTTTCCGGATGCATAAACCAGCAACGCCAAACTAGCTGCAAAAATTAGGGAGAGAAAAGCAATACTATCGGGCATGGGTGTGCGAAGTTAAGTTTCAAAATGTAAAATACTTTGACGTAAAATAAAACCTCCCAAATCCGTATCTTCATTTTTTTAATAGAAATTATGTACACAAAAAAAACATTTACAATAAAACAAATGGCATGGTGGACCCGCTATGAAATTTTTATGTTCTTGGGTATTATAACTGCTTGGGTAGCGCTCAATTATTTTTTGGATTTAGCCTGGCTTCAAATTCCATGGACGCCGCTTGCCCTCATTGGCACGGCTGTTGCGTTTGTAATTGGTTTTCAGAATAATGCTGCTTATGGCCGAATATGGGAAGCGCGCCAAATATGGGGTGGCATTGTAAATACCTCGCGCACTTTTGGAATGATGATACAAGATATGGTAAATAATGAGTACGCCGACGCACCACTATCAGACGATGAATTAAATGCTGAAATAAAAACGCTCACCTATCGACACATTGCCTGGATGACAGCACTGCGCCACTCCATGCGCGCACCCAAACAGTGGGAAAATGCAGCCCGGCACAAAACAAATCAGGAACTTGGCATGGTGCCACCCGAACTAAATTCTACTCTCCAAGCTGACATTAATGACTATATTTCTGCAAGCGATTTTGATTATATAATGAGCAAAGACAATAAGCAAACCGCTATACTATATTTACAATCGCACCACCTCAAACAGCTAAAGCAAAAAGGGGTGATTTGGGAGTTTTCGTTTTTGGAATTGGAAGGTACGCTCCAAGAATTATTAACTCATCAGGGTAAAAGTGAGCGCATCAAAAACTTTCCTTACCCTCGCCAATTTGCCACTCTCAATCATTTATTTATGTGGGTATTTGTGCTATTGTTACCCATGGCGCTCGTGCCAGAATTTGCCGAAATTGGCACCAAAATGATTGCTCAAAACCCTACGATTGGGAACTTATTCATTTGGTTTTCTATTCCGTTTTATGTGTTGGTAGCATGGATATTTCATACGATGGAACGCATTGGGCGTACCGGCGAAAATCCTTTTGAAGGCACGGTAAACGATGTGCCTATTTCTACAATTGCGCGTGGTATAGAAATAGATTTGCGCCAAAACCTCGGAGAAAATAAAGAAGAAATTCCGAAGCAGTTTCCGGAGATTTGGCACACACAGTTTTAGAAAAAAAAGAAAGTATGAACCCCAAAGTAGATAAATTTTTAATAGACGGTTGCATGCGTTGTAAATACGGCGGCACGCCACAATGCAAAGTTCACAATTGGACGGCAGAGTTACTCATGCTCCGCGCAATTGTAAATGATAGCGGTCTCACCGAAGATCTGAAATGGGGCTTTCCTTGTTATACCTTGAATAATAAAAATGTGCTAATCATCTATGCTTTTAAAGAATTTTGTGGCATTAGTTTTTTTAAAGGAGCATTATTAAAAGACACGAAAAAAATACTTGAAAAGCAAGGAGAAAACACACAGTCAACACGCGCACTAAAATTTACTAATTTGTCGGAGGTAGAAAAATTGCAAAAAACGTTAAACGCGTATATCAAAGAAGCCATTGAAATAGAAACCGCTGGCAAGAAAGTAGTGGTAGAAAAAAAGCCAGAACCAATGCCCGAAGAATTGCTCACCGCTTTTGCCGAAAATACCAAACTGAAAAAAGCATTTTACGCATTAACGCCGGGCAGACAACGTGGGTATATCTTGTATTTTTCGGAGCCAAAAAAATCTGAGACGCGTGTTAGTAGGATAATAAAATATACAGAGAAGATTTTGGATGGAATCGGATTTTATGATGAGTATCATAATCGCAAAAAGAATTCATAGTCTATTCTTGAGGCTGTTTCAAAACCATTATCTTCGCAAAAAATAAATTATTATGGCACAAGTAACAATGAAAGGAACACCCGTTAATACCTCGGGCGAGTTACCAACAGTAGGCAGCGATGCAAAAGATTTCAATTTGGTAGGCGTTGATTTATCAAATAAATCAATGGAAGATTATAAAGGGCAAAATGTAATCATGAACATTTTTCCAAGCGTGGACACTGGCACCTGCGCAACCTCTGTGCGCAATTTTAATAAAAAAGCGGCCGAACTAGACAATACAAAAGTATTGTGTATCTCCCGTGATTTGCCATTTGCACAAAGTCGTTTTTGCGGTGCCGAAGGACTTGATAATGTAGAAATGCTTTCTGATTTTAGAGCTGGAGCTTTCGGTGATGAATATGGATTAAATTTTGTGGACGGGCCATTTACAGGATTGTCCTCACGCTGCGTGGTGGTAGTAAATGCCGACGGCAAAATTGTACATACAGAGCAAGTTGGCGAAATAGTTGATGAGCCGAATTATGAAGCGGCATTAAATAGTTTGTAAAATAGTCAATTCAAAAAAACATGAAAAGATAGCCACGCTGCGGTGCGGCTATCTTTTTTTTAGCAACTTTAAATTACTTTTGAACGAAGCACTAAATATAAAATTGTGGTATTACAACAAGATCAAATCCTGTACGAAGACAATCACCTCATAGCCATTAATAAAAAAAGTGGGGATATAAGCCAAGGTGATAAAACAGGCGACGCGCCTTTGGGCGAATATGTAAAAGGATATGTAAAAGCAAAGTATAACAAACCTGGCGAAGTTTTCTTAGGCGTAATTCACCGCTTGGATAGACCAACGAGCGGCGTAATATTATTTGCTCGTACATCAAAAGCGCTTACACGCATGACCAAATTGTTTAAAAGCCGCGATGTACAAAAAACATATTGGGCGGTGGTGCGCGATAGTAATTTACCCCAAGCTGGCACCTGCGAAAATTTCCTTTGGAAAGACGAAAAGCAAAATAAAAGTTATGTAGTCGATGAAAAAAAACCAGACGCAAAAAAAGCCCTGCTACATTATAACGTAATAAAAACAGACGGCGCTTACCAGCTAGTAGAAATTCAATTACAAACAGGCCGCCATCATCAAATACGCGTGCAACTTGCCGCACTTGGCGCGCCTATTATTGGCGATAACAAATATGGTTACAAACGCGCCAACCGCGATCAAAGCATTCATCTGCATTGCCGGTACACATCATTTGTACATCCTGTAAAAGAGGAGAACGTAGAGATTACTGCGCCACTGCCTAAGGATGTTATCTGGGATCGGTTTGGGTAGTGCATTTAATTTATTATAATATCATACTTCCCTAAAAGCCCCGCTAAACCCTCAGCAGAAAATCGTGCTTTTTTAATACGATTACTCCCTGGGTCAATTGAAAAATTAAAAGCCATTTCAAAATTTACTTTTTCTGAATTGGTATTAGAAAAAACAGCCCCAGCCAAATCGCAATGTTCAAAATTAGATTCGGATAGATTGGTTTCGGTAAAATCAACTTCGTGTAATTGACAATTTGTAAAAAGGGTTTTGGTAACTTTTTTCTTAAAAAATGAAGCGTGATTTAGTAAGCAGTTATCAAACTCCATGGCCAATAAAAAATCATTGCAATCCTCAAAAGCTAAACCTAACAATTTGCAGAATCGAAATTTTACGTCTTGAAAAGCTGTTCCATTCAGCGTTGCGTTACTTAAGTTGGAGCTTACAAATTCGCAATCTATAAATTTATAATTTGTGAAATTAGCATCGGCAAAATTACAATGCTCGAAACGGCACACTTCATACTCGCCCTGCTGCAGTGCTTGGATACTAAAATCCTGTTGCTTAAATATCTTATCGTTTACGTATTCCATGCGTTACAAATTTTCCTGAATCATTTTTTTAATCTTCTTCGCTTTTTCAAAATGGTCAAATTGATGGGTTTTTATCCACCACTCCGCCACTTCCATTAGAAGTTTTGGTTTATCATTTTTATTTTTAAAAAAAGCATAAAATGATAAGCCGACATTGTCGCCTTTCTTGGCTATTTTTTCATTACAAATAGTGATAATTTTTTTTCGGATTTCGTCGTTCATTTCCTTAGTAAATTAAATACAGGTCAGTCTTTATTTTGTATTTTTAGTTTATACAAAAAATGTCGAGCACATCACTCTTGCCTCCTTAATTGGCCATTCTGCTCCGTGCAAATGACTTTCGGCCCAAGCGGCTTCAAATAGCAAATATATTTTACGTGCCAAAACTGTAGCATCCGCCGCAGCCAATAGCTCAAAATTATCCGTCAAGGTATTTTTTATAAATGTAATAAAAAGCTTTTTCTGTTTTCGTATTTCGGCATTTATGGCAACATTCTCGGTGGGTATTTCTGAAACTGTATTCAGGCACCAACACCCGCTAAAATCTTTGGCGCGATACATATTTTTGAGATAATCAAACATGCCCAAAATTTGCGCCCCGCCGTCGCCACGTACTTTACAGAAGTTTGCAATATCACGTAGGAAGGCTGAATTTTTATAGACTAAATAAGCGAGGCACAATACTTCTTTGCTTTCAAAATGGTTATATAGCGTGGCTTTGGCAATGCCGCTCGTGGCAATAATTTCGTTGATGCCAGTATTGTTATACCCTTTGGTATAAAATAAATCAGAGGCGGTTTCTAAAATGTGTTGTTTAATTTCAGCGTGTTTCACGGTGCGAATGTAGTATCCATTTTTATAAAAAAAGACTCATCGGTCTATTTCATATTTCTGAACCATTTATAAAACCGTTTGTTGATAAATGGAATATACCAATACGCCATTATCGGCACCAAAATAGCTGTCATAACTAGAGTTTTGACAGGAGCGGCAAACCCATCCAATAAGGGAAATAGAAACCTCGACAGAACAGTCACCATTGGATAAATGAAAATCCAAATTAGCAAAGCCACTTTCCATTTTTTAGGTTGTTCATCTTGAGTCATAGAAATGCAATGTTATAATTGGCGTATGAAATTTGTGGTATTATTTACCATTTTGTTTTCCATATCTGTTTTTTATACATACAGAATAGCCTCATAGTTTTAAAAAGCTACCTTTGCTTTTTCTAAAAATAAAATGGATTCTCTTACGCAAATAATACTAGGTGCCGCAGTAGGCGAGGTGGTGCTGGGCAAAAAAATTGGCAACCGCGCCATGCTGTGGGGGGCAGTAGGCGGCACTATTCCGGACCTTGATGTGCTGGGCAAATTTTTTCTGAGCAATATTGATAACCTTGCTTTTCACCGCGCCATTAGCCATTCTATATTTTTTGCCATTGTGGGTGCAATGGTTTTTGGATGGTTAGTGCATAAATTGTACCAGAGCAAATACCACAAATGGTTGGCGATTGCAGCAAAAACAATTGCGGCAATTTTCGTGGCTTTTGCTGTGAAGTTTTTATTTCAGATTTTTATTCCAGATAATCCAATTCCTTTTATCGCTGCCTTGATTTTGTTGGCAGCTCTCTTATATTTTACCAATAAGAAAAAATATTTTAGCGACACTTGGCAAGCACCTGACGCAACTTTAAAAAACTGGCAATGGCTATTTTTTTGGTCGGTGTTTACGCATCCAATTTTAGATTGTTTTACAATGTACGGCACGCAGTTGTTTGCGCCATTTTCTAATTATCGTGTAGCTTGGAATACCGTTTCGGTGGTGGATTTTGGCTATACGCTGCCTTTTATTATTTGTTTAATGATTGCATCTTTTTATCATCGCTCTAGCAAAAAAAGAAAACTATGGAATTATGCTGGCATTGCCATTAGCTCTGGTTATTTATTGTTTACGGTAATTAATAAACAGTTTATAAATAGTGTTTTTGAAAAACAACTGGCCCAACAAAACATCAGTTACCAACGCTACATTACTGGCCCTTCTATCCTCAATAATATTTTGTGGAACGCCACCATTGAAACCGAAAACAATTTTTACTTAGGCCAATATTCATGGTTTGACGAGGTGCCCATTACATTTAATAAAGTGCCAAAAAATCATCAACTTTTAAAAAATATTGACAGCGACCTTACCATAAAAACACTGCGATGGTTTAGCAAAGATTATTTTAATGTAATGAAAACCGATAGTGCATTGCAATTTAATGATTTGCGGTTTGGCACGTTCCGCGGCCAAGGAAATAGTAAGGATGATTACATTTTTAAGTTTTTACTAAAAGAAGATAATGTAGGGAATTACGAAATGGAAGAGGCGCGAGGCGGCCCACCAAAAGGTGGTGCGGGTTCGCTTTTGAAAGAATTGATACGGCGGATTGGCGGGTTGAAGAAGTAGTTTTTTAGCAAGCATTAATTTTTTATAATCGCCTGTATCATTCTCTTAAAAATAAAACCATGAAATGGCAAAACGGCATACCAATAAAACCGACCTGCTAGACCGAGTGGTCTGAAAGTAGCGGTTTGAATTAGCTCGTTATTTTCTATTTTAAATTCTAGCCAAGCTTCGCCCGGCAATTTCATTT
>JBBSPP010000024.1:0-13114 GCA_038258625.1 Chitinophagales bacterium | reverse complement strand
TCTCGTACAATTTGACTTCGCTCAATGTGCAAGAGGGATAAATTTTTAAATTATAAAGCTGTGATAAATCTATTCAAAAAAGGAGATACCAAAACACATAAAATTATAGCGCAACAAATTGACATTGCAAAATTTGAAAGTGGCGTTGTACACAATGTCTATTCCACATTTGCGCTGTGCCGAGATGCGGAGTGGAGCGGAAGATTATTTGTTTTAGAAATGAAAGAGGCAGGCGAGGAGGGCATTGGCACTTCGATTTCTGTGCATCATAAGTCGCCAGCCTTTGTGGGTGATGAAGTTATTTTTACAGCAATTTTTGATGAGATAAAAGACGATGGCGAAATACTAAATTCTTTTGAAGCAAAAGTTGGGGCTCGAATTATCGCTAGTGGAACGCAAGGGCAACGTATTTTACCAAAAGAAAAAATTGATAAAATCTTTAAGAGTTATCAGCAATAATTTCGGCAATTTTTTCTGCCCATAGACGATACATTTTTTTTGATAAATGTAATTGGTCGGACGCTAAATAATCCTTGTCTTTTGAATATTGTCGAGTCAGCGGCGTAATGTTGATATAATGGCAACCTAACTGCTCCGCCCATTTTTTGTTTATGGCATTATAGGCATCAATTTCTTGAGATGTTTTGGTTACATCTCTTTTTGTATTAAAGGGCGTCATGCCCCAATCGGGGATAGAAATTACAATTACACGCGAAGCATTTTCATTCGCAAACGAAATACTCTGACGAAGAAGATTCTGAAATTCGGATTCATAATCTTCGATTTTGTAGCCTCGGTATTGATTGTTCACCCCAATCAAAAGTGTAACCCAGTCATAATTTGTAGCAGGTTTTTCTTGGGCAATAGCTTCGTTTAGCTCGTCGGTTGTCCAGCCAGTTACGCCTATCAGTTTATCTAATTCAATTTTTACGCCAAGCTTTTTGAGGATGGAAACTGTTTGGTTAGGAAAGTTTTCTTCGGCAGCAACCAATTCGCCGATGGTATAGCTATCGCCTAAGGCTAAGTATTTCATTACTTTTTTTTTAGTTTTAGGCTATTAACTATTCTGTCAAAAATGGGTTGGTAGGTTTCGAACATTTCTTCGGTGGCGGTGCAGCTAAAATTAATCGCTCGATTTTTATCTTTTAATACAAACATTTTTGCGACAAAATCCGGACCATTTTCTTTGGGTCGTTTAAATTGGTAAACGCCTGTTGGCACGCCATCAATATTTATGCTATCCTCGCCAAAAATTTCTAACTCGGGCATCATGATTTTTAGTTGTGTTTTTGACGCTTTTATAAAATCACCAAATGGCACTTCAACAGGTATCGGTTCAATATTTACCAAAACATTTTCAGGATAAATATCGGTGGTGGAGTCTGTTATTTTTTCAAAAAAAGCTATTGGGATAAATTGATTGAAGTACTCTCTGGTTTCAAATGTTTTGGGATATTCAATTTCAAAACCAAGGCTATCGGAGCTATAAATTTTAAATTCACTTTCATCTGCTAAGGTGGTATCATTGTTACAGGCTAGTAACCAAAGCAATGGGGAAAATAGAAGTAGTAGAGTAAATTTTTTCATGCCGTAAAAATAAAGCCCCCACGCTAGGCGTGGGGGCTTTTGATAAAAAATATTATAGAGAAATTATTCTCCTTCTTTTTTTTCTTCTTCCCTAGCCGGAGCTTCTTCCTTTGCTTCTTCAGCAGCAGGAGTTTCTTCCTTTGCTTCTTCAGCCGGAGTTTCTTCCTTCGCTTCTTCAGCAGCCGGAGCTTCTTCTTTAGTTTCTTCAGTAGTAGCCTCTGGCGCTTCGGCTGTTTCTTCAGCTTTTTCCTCAGCGGCTACTTCAGCTTCTACCTCGGCAGCTGTAGGGGCAACTTCTACCTTTTTAATCATTGGTTTTTGGTTTTTGCTACCCTTGTCTTTCTTGTGCTGGCTCATGCGCTCAGCCACCAATTTTTCGTGGTCTTCATTCCAAGTCTCAAATTTTTCAAGTGCCGTAGCTTCGTCAAACAAACCAAGACCTACTCCACGCATTAAGTGTTTTAGGTATAATACACCTTTAAACGAAAGAATTCGGTTTGTGGTGTTGGTAGTTTGAGCGCCTTTGTTTAACCAATGCAACGCACGTTCGCGGTTCATATCAATGGTAGCTGGTACAGTCAATGGATTGTACGTACCCAACTTTTCGATAAATTTACCATCACGCGGTGAGCGAGAGTTAGCGGCAACAATAAAATAAAATGGACGTTTTTTAGACCCGTGTCTTTGTAATCTGATTTTTACTGGCATAAATAATTAAAATTATTAGCGTTATTAAATGTTAAGTCCCGAGTTCCAATTTTTTTGGAAACGGAACGCAAATGTAATAGAGTTTTTTTTAAAAAAAACTGATTTGCCCTAAATATCTATACGCACGTTAAAATTTTAAAATTTCTTTTTGCTTTCGCACTTTCAAAAGCATTCGTCCTACTTTTGGGAACGATTTAATGCTACGATTTTTAGGACATTTTGGACGATATCTTCTTATGCTCAAGCGCATGTTTGCACGCCCCGAGAGTTTTAGAGTTTATTATAAAGAATTTTTTCATCAAGCCAGTGAAATTGGGATAGGCTCGCTTTGGATTGTGATTATCATATCACTTTTTTTGGGCGCGGTTACCACGATACAAACGGCCTATCAATTAGTGAGCCCTTTGGTAGGGCGCGAACTTATTGCCACCATTATTCGGGATAGTACTTTTTTAGAGCTTTCGCCCACGGTAACTTGTATCGTTTTGGCAGGTGTAATAGGTAGTAAAATAGCCAGTGAGCTTGGTAATATGCGTGTAAGCGAGCAAATAGATGCACTCGAAATAATGGGCATTAATACATATACCTATTTGATTTTGCCCAAAATTATTTCATCCTTATTTGTAATTCCTTGCCTAATAGCTATCTCAATGTTTCTTAGCGTTTTTGGCGGGTATTTGGCAGGTACGCTTAGTGGCATTGTAAGTAATACGCAGTTTAAAACTGGACTGTTGCAAGATTTTGTACCCTTCAATTTATTTTTTGGGCTTATAAAAGCATTTGTATTTGCGTTTATTATTACATCTGTTTCGGCCTATTTTGGGTACAATGTAAAAGGCGGCTCGCTGGAAATTGGTAGGTCCTCCACATTGTCTGTTGTGGTTAGCTGTGTACTTATTTTATTGGCAGATTATGGTCTGGCCGCATTACTATTATAATTATGATTGAGGTAAAACACTTATCAAAATCCTTTTCGGGGAAAGTTGTACTTGACGACGTGAGCTGCGAAATGAAGCAGGGTAAAATGAACCTAATCATTGGCACGAGTGGGAGCGGAAAATCTGTTTTTATGAAATGCATGATAGGCCTCATCGTTCCGGAAAAAGGTCAAATTATTTATGAAGGCAAGGATTTGCTAGAGATGGATAAGGAAGAAAAAAAAGAGCTGCGTACCAATGTAGGGATGCTTTTTCAAGGTTCAGCACTCTTTGATAGTATGACGGTGCAAAAAAATATACAATTCCCGCTTGATATGTTTACCAATCATACCCTCAAAGAAAAAAGAAAAATCGTTGATGAAGTATTGTCTCGGGTAAATGTTTCGGATGCGAATAATAAATTTCCTTCGGAAATTAGTGGTGGTATGCAAAAAAGGGTGGCGTTGGCACGAGCCATTGTCCTAAAACCAAAGTACCTTTTTTGTGATGAGCCTAACTCAGGCCTCGATCCAAAAACAGGCTTAGTAATTGATCGACTTATAAAAGATTTGACTACAGAATATAATATTACAACCGTGGTAAATACGCATGATATGAATACCGTGCTAGAAAGTGGCGATAATATTCTGTATTTACACTTTGGTAAAAAGGAGTGGTCTGGCACTAAAGAAGAAATTATTTTTAGCGATAATCAGCTGCTCAATGATTTTATTTTCGCTTCTGATTTTCTGCGTGATGCCAAGGAAAAGCGCATGAGCGAAATGAAATAATATTGAGTTTAGAGGTAGTGCTCAATTAATAAATACACTCCGCAACCGGCCAAATAACCAATTAGTGCTACCCAAGATATTTTTTTGATGTACCAAAAGAAGTTTATTTTTTCAATACCCATAATGGCTACACCCGCCGCCGATCCAATAATTAATAAGCTACCACCCGTGCCAGCACAATAAGCTAAGTACAGCCAAAAAGGATGATCCGTAGGGAACTGCGTCATGGGGTACATTTTTTGTAAAGCGGCTACCAAAGGCACATTATCAAATACAGCAGATACGCCGCCAATAATGGTGACGATTAAATCATTATTGCCAAATGTATCAGAGAGAATGATGGCTAATTCTTTTAAAATACCTGCAGTTTGCAACGCACTTACTGCTAATAAGATGCCTGCAAAAAATAAGATACTAGGCAAATCAATTTTTTCCAAGGCATCAAAAATGCTTGGGTTTACGTTCTTTTCGTTTGTTTTTTTCTCAGCGCGTTTTTCTAACATGCTTGATATAGCCCATAAAATTCCTACGCTAAAGAGCATACCCATAAAGGGTGGGAGGTGGGTGGTGGTTTTGAAAATAGGCACAAAAATCAACAAGCTAATACCTGAAATTAGTATGATTTGGCTATGTAAAGTTTGCTGTGCTGTACGGTTAGGCGAAGGCTTTTTATGAAACTCACCCGTTATACTACGGCTCAAAATAAACATGGGAATGAGCGTGCATACGATACTCGGAATCACAATATTGAGTATTAAATGAGTGACGGTTACTTGCTCACCTATCCATAACATGGTGGTAGTAACATCGCCAATCGGCGACCATGCTCCACCAGCATTGGCAGCTATGATTACCATACCAGCAAAAATCCAACGATCATTTTTATCATCCAGCAGTTTGCCAATTAATGAGGCCATCACAATAGCCGTAGTCAAATTATCAAAAAGTGCCGAAAAAAAGAAGCTGAGTAGGGTAACGATTATGAATAGTTTTCTTTTACTACGCGTTTTTATAAAATTAATTACGATTTGAAACCCATCATACAAATCTATAAGCTCCACAATTGTCATGGCGCCTATCAGGAAAAAAAGGATACTGGCGATTTCGGCAAAATGTTCATTAAACTCTAATTCAAAAATTTCGAAGGCTGGAGAATCAAAATAGTTGGCCATACTAGCTGCATCCACCAATATTAAAGCAGCCCAACACAATACGCCTGTAAGTAGCGCAGGAGCGGCTTTATCAAGCTTGGTGGTGTGCTCAATAACTATAAAAACGTAACCTATAACAAAAATGGAAATGAGTAATGCGAACATAATGGGCGCAAATGTATTGCAGAATTAATAGGCAGTCAGCGGTTTTGTAAACAGATTTTTTTGGAATAATTAATTTGGTAATGGTGTGATAATGATTTGATAACCTTCCGTTATTTTATTTGCGTCTTGAATAAAATGTTGCTTCCGCCGCTGGTTTAATCTCTATTTTGCGGAAGGTACAACCCCGTCTTTTGGCGGGGTTTTTTTTATGCCTGTAGGATGATTTTTTTACACTGTATAGTTGAGCATATTTTTTTCACCAAAAAAAGCTCCCGTTTCAAAAGAAACGGGAGCGGTTAAAATAAATGGTAAAATGTGGAGTGAATTATCGCACAATAATCACGTCACCTTTAATGGTATATTCTTTACCATCGGTGAGGCATTTGTACCGTACTACGTAATAGTATGTGCCGATAGGAGCATCATCGCCATTGTAAAGACCGTCCCAACCATAACGAAGATTGTTGGTTTGCCATACACGAATGCCCCATCGGTTGCGGATTTCAAATTGTTGTAATTCGATACCGGCAGATGATAATATTCTAAATTCATCATTACGACCATCAGCATTTGGGCTAAATGCATTTGGTAAAAATACCTCTTCGCAGCACTCGCCTGGCTGTATAAATATTGAGTCGCGCACTAAACACCCACGGGCATCTACTACATCTACGGTGTGTAATCCTTGGTACAAACCTTCGGCTATGGGCGATGTTTGTACGGGAGTACTGCTCCACAAATAAGTGTATGGCGGAGTGCCACCTGTTGCATTTGCAGTAGCACGTCCTTCATTTCCACGGCCATGACAACCCAAATCTTCTTTTGTAATGCTTACAACCAATGGGTTAGTTGGTAGCGGAATAATCGCCGTTGTATCGATGAAGCATCCAGCAGTATCTGTTACTCGAAGGCTGTATTCGCCCGCTTCCAAATCACGGAACATACCATCTGTATTTACCTTGAAGCCAGGCTCCAAACTGTAATTATAAACTGTGCCTCTGCCGCCTGTAGCCCGTACCGTCAGTTTGCCATCATCGGTATCCAAACAATTGGTAGGCGTAATTTCAAACTGTGTGTATGTAATTCGATCAGGACCCGTGAGCGCATAGCTGCTATCGTACTGACAACCTAATGCATCAATGGCCCGTATTACATAAATGCCCGTACTCAAACTATCATACGTGGTTTGCGTATTTGGCCCTTGTGGGTTGGTGCCAGTTACATCAAAAATATAACGGAATGGACTTACACCACCCGTGGCTTCAAACGAGATACTGGCCTGACCATCTCCAAAACATCGTTCCTCAGTATTCGTAATGCTACTGAAGAAAATGCGTGGATTTTCGGTAACGGTCACGCTAGTAGTAATTGTACAACCATTAGCATCCGTTGCAGTTACAACATAGGTGCCTGCTGGGATGTTGGTAAAATTGCCACCTACTTGTGTGCCTAAGTTAGGATTTAAAGAGTAAGTATGCGCGCCCGTGCCCATGTTGCTAGCTACACTTATGCTACCTGTGCTAGCTCCAAAACATTCAATATCTGTTTTCGTAACTAGGGTAAACACCATTTGTGTAGGCTGGTTAATTGTAATATTTACATTGCTGGTATCAATGCATCCGTTAGAATCGCTCACGATGCCTAAATACATACTGCCTGCAAATAAATTGGTAAATGAATCCACGCTTGTTAAAGCCGGACTGGTTGGAATTAAACCATAAGTATAATTGCCCACACCACCACTAGCTGTTAATCTTATAAAGCCATCATTACCGCCAAAACAGGTTACATCTCTTGTAACAAAAGATTGTGTAACGGCTGTTGGTTGTGTAACGGTTACCAAAATGCTGGAGGTACAACCATATACATCAGTAGCGATAATGGTATAATTACCAGCGGCCAAATTTGTATAAATACCCGTAGTGCTTGCAATAGCACCGGGACCTGGGTTCAGAATATAATTTTTTGTACCCGTACCGCCCGCGCTACTTACTGTAACCGTACCCGTACTACCACCGTTACAAAGCACTGCAGTATTGCTAACCAATGCAGTACTTACCGCACTTGGCTGACGAATAATTATTGAGCTATCTCTCAAACAACCATTCGCATCTTGCAGGCGCACTACATAAGTGGTAGCCGCAAGGTTATTATATGTAAATGTTGGTGGCGTGCTAGGATTAGGCAGGGTAGGGAATGGACTTCGTGTAGAGGTTAACGAACCTGTACCACCCGTACCCGTTACAATAATACTACCATCGCTACCACCATTACAATTTACACTATCGGTGACTACATTTATAAAGCGCACGCGCGTAGGTTGTGTAACCGTAATTGTAGTAGTAATGGGGCAATTATTCAAATCATTTACCCGAACGGTATAATTACCTGCTGGTAAATTAGCAAATAATCCGCTGGGTTGATCAGGACGCGTAATACCATTGCTTGAGGCTGTAATTGCATACAGCACAGGTGGATTTCCTGTAGCAAATACTTGTATGCTACCCGTACTATCACCAAAGCACTGTGTCATGGTATTTTTTGTACTATCAATTGTGGGTGCAGATGAGTTGGTAATGGTAAATAAGGTATCAGCTGTACAATTATTATTATCAATCACAGAAACCAAATAAGTACCGCTACCCAAGCCTGTCAAAATATTAGATGTTTGATATGGCGGATTCGGTGGGATTGGCAAAATTCCGTACAGTAATGTACCCGTGCCACCACCGGCCGTTACTGTAATTGTACCATCATTACCAGGTGCGCAACTTGGCGTCGTACCTATTAAGGCTGTAATATCTACTTTGGTAGCAGGCTGGCTTAGTGTTACCGTGCTTACAGCTACACAGCTGTTGGCGTCCGTACCTGTTATTGTGTAAGTACCTGCCGCTAGGTTGCTAATCGTATTACCTACTATTTGTGTATTGGGGTTGTTGGGGCTAATGGTGTAAACCACCGTGCCAGTACCACCCGTTGGGGTCAATACAATAATACCCGTACTATCATTTCGACATGCAATATTGGTGGTACTATTTGTATTAATTACCAACAACGCTGGTTCTACAATTGTAACCACTGTATCGCGGATACAACCTTTGGCATCTGTAATACGAATCGTTTTTAATCCGCCATTTAATCCACCAAAAGTTGGTGGGATCAGCGGTGAAGGACCTGTACCAGGCAGCGGTAACAATATTGTATTGATTGTACCCGTACCACCTGAGCTTTGGGCTATAATGTTACCATCATTTGCGCCAAAGCAACTTACGTTGGTTTTTGTAACACTAGTATAAATAAGTGCCGCAGGCTGGCTAACCGTCACAAGTGTGGTGCGGGTACAGCTATTGGCATCAGTTATAGTAATCGTATAATTACCATTGGTTAGACCAGTAAAATTACCCGGCGTAAGTTGTACACCTGTATTCGGATTTATAGTAAAAGTATAAGTTGGCGTACCACCATTTGGTGTAATAATTATACCACCATCATTTCCACCATTACAATCTACCGAGTCAACTGTTACATTGCCTACTGTGAGCAAAGTTGGTTGTGTAATGCTTACCACTGATTGTACCGAACAACCTGCCGCATCAGTAGCCCGAATGGTATAACTGCCTGCGGGTAAATTAGTATAGGTGCCAGGCGGGGTGAAAGTACCTGGGTTGACTGCAGGGCTCGTCATTACTTGTGTTATCGTACCGGTACCGCCCGTAGTTGTAAGTGTAAAACTTCCATTCGTACCGCCATTACAGCTCACATTGGTTTTTACTATAGGATTAAAAGATGGTGCACCTGGCGTGCTAATAGTATGGGTACTTTGTGCCGTGCAACCATTAGCATCCGTTACCGTTACAGTAAAATTACCGGCGCATTGGCTTGTAAATATTGCTCCAGCCTGAGTCGTAATACCATTGTTGTAACTAGTATAAGGTGTAGTACCACCACTAGCTGTAATCGTCATGGTGGCATCACAGCCGGGGGTGCACGTTGGCGTGGTGCTTACCACATTGGTTACTTGCACATTGGTGGCTGGTTGCGTAATTGTAACTGATGTGGTCGCCGTACATCCATTAGCATCCGTACCCGTAATGGTATAAGTGCCTGCTGGCAAATTAGAAAATGTACGATTACCACTTTGTGTACCAACGTTGGGCGATATCGTCCAGCCGGTAGTATTCATAGGGGCTGTACCACCCGCGCCTGTTGCTACTATTACGCCCGTGCTGGCACCGCGACAAAGTACGTTGGTGGTGCTGGTAACACTTAGTGCTAATACAGCTGGCTGTGCAACAGTAATTACACTATCACGCGTACAGTTATTATTATCGGTAATGCGAATGGTGTAAGCACCAGCCGCCAAGCCTGTAAAGCTACCCGATGGCTGAGGTCCAACTATTGGTGCAGGGCTCGTTTTGGTATAAGTATACCCGGGCGAACCGCCACCACCAATTACTATAATGCCACCTGTACTTAATCCGTTACAAGTAACAGGTGTATTTGTAATGGTGGCAAATTGTATTTGCGGTGGTGCTGTAATGGTAACCGTAGTATCACGGAAGCAGTTCGCACTATCCACAATCCGCACCGTGTACAATCCTGCACCCACGCCAGTAAAATTACCCGTTGCACTAAATGCACCACCCACAGGCGGTGTGCGACGATAATAAATATTGGGGTTGCTACCCGCCGTACCGCTCACCGTAATAGTACCCGTAGTACCGCCAAAACATACCGGATTGGTACTGCTAAGGCTAGTCCAAGTAGGGGCTACCGAAGGTAAAATAGTATGCGTACTTGTAACTGTACAACCATTTGCATCTCGTACGGTTACGGTGTACGTTGAAGCATTTAAACCATTAAAAATATTGCTATTAAAAAAGGGCGCGGCCGGCGTAGTAATGCTATACTGTTTAGCACCCGTACCGCCACTAGCAAATACTGTTATACGACCATCTCCACCAGGCGTACAGCTTGGGCGTTTACTCACAATACTATCAATTACCACGGCGCTAGGCGCGGTTATTGTTACCAAACTATCTTTTGTGCTACAACCGCTAGCATCGGTTACGCGTAAGGTATATGTACCCGCTGCCAAATTATTGAAATACCCCGTCAAATTGGGCGAACCAGCCACGGGCACACCGCCCAACCGCAGGCTATGGCTATTACCCACACCCGTAGCACTAAAAAATATACTCCCCGACGCACCGCCAAAACACTGCGCCGAAGTATCCAACACACTAGTATAAGTAAGGCCGCTAACAATTACATTACTTGCCACACGACAATTCGTATCAGCGGCACAAGCGCCATAAAATGTATAGGTACCCGTAGCAGTACTATTATTCAAAATACTATTCGGCGTTTTTAAAGGATTAAATACAGTACTATCACTTATGCGTACACCACCTGTGGGCTGCTCGTACCAACTTACACCTACAGGTATGTATTCATAATATATTTTTAAAAAGGCAACGGTACCTCCGCCACAATTGGCCAAAATATTGGTGGCCGTACAACGGTTGGTGCTCCAATGCCCTAAGTTAAGCGTGGGGTTATTGGGCACACCACCCGTATAAATCGTATTCAAATCAACAGCGGGCGGATTGCTCAAATAATTAAAACATCCAAAAGAAGAAGTTAAAGTAGTCCCTTGTAAACCACCATGATAAATATTAGCTGCTGTTGGCGGGGTAGCCCCAGCAAAAAGTGAAAACCGCGTAAGATTAGGCGCAGTAGTAAATGTAAGTGGCGCCAATTGCAAATTAATTACACTCAAAACACCGCTCAAAATATTAGCACTTGCTGGTAGTATCGGCAACGTACCCGTACCAAATAACCCCGAACCACCCGGTGCACAAGCGGTAGGATTGGCGGGTGTATTACCATTTAAACTCAACGAAAAAGGTATCAAAACACTATCTATTACAAAGCCTGTAGGGCAACCCGATATAGAAAGCCCCTGCCCTGCAGGTATCGTATCATTCAAGCAAAGATTATAATCGCCACCATTATTGGGCCTACTGCTGCAGACGGTAATGGGAGCGAGTAAAGTATCATTCACCAGATTAGCATTGCTGGTGCCTAGCAATAAAAGTGTATCAGTATTAATTGTATAGCATTGACCTTTGTAAAAATTTACGCATGGAAAAGAAAAGAAAATATTGTTACTTGTATTTGGAGCCAGAAATCCAGAAGTGATGGTATCCGTATAAACCGTTAAACCACTGGGACTATTCACTTTTAGTTTTACAACCAAATTATTAATACTCAAATCCAAAATACTCGTACCAAAATTTGTAAATACAAGTTGTACACTTTCACAACTATCCATACATCCACTCGTTTGTGATACCTGAATACTACTTACCGCAGGGTCATACTGACCAGGGGCTAATATATTTACTACATAATCTTCCGTTTCTCCCCAAGTGTAACTACCACATGGTTGTACTGTAGCTGCGGTTGCACTTTCAACAATCACGGCTCGCAATCTCGTAAGACCAACGGTGGCGGTTGATGGTATAGTAATCATACCAGTAGGATTATGACCATTAGACGCATTCGAAGCCATACTAAAAACTTGCTCACCCGGATCTGTCCAAAGCGTGTTATGATTGTAATCTATATATGCTTTCGTCCAGCAATCATACTGAAAGCCAGAGTTTATCTGAAAAATAGATATCGGATAAGAAAATCCTTTTATTAAATTAGGTGGCTGGAGGGTATCAAAATTTGAATAGAGTTTATTTGAGTTTGGATTTGGAGCTTGAGGAGTTGGCGCATTTGCTGGGTTTATTAATGTGCCCAGCGAGAATTGCCCAATATCATCATCAGCCGTACTAGTTGCAGTAGAAGTATAACAATAGCAGGGGCTAAGCGGACTAAAAGGCTGCGGGCCAACCACTACAAATGCTGAAGTATCAAAATTTGATGTAGCAATACACTCTACCCTACAACGATACCACGTTTGTACCGTGGGTGTAGGAATGTTTGCCGATTGAGAAGTAACCGTAGGTGTCAGCGGGCCATAAGGACCAGCTGGCCCTGTAGTTGATTGTAACCATAAATAACTTAAGCCACTAGCCAGTGTATTGCCTGTGAGATTGAGGTTAAAAGTAGTACCTGGGCATGGATTAAATGGCGAAGCAACGGCCGTACCACCAGTAACAGTAGCGCAAGGTGTAGATGGAATCACTTGTACGAAATACTCTTCAGTTTCTCCAAAAGACATTGTTGCACAAGGTCCTATTGGCACGCCAGCAAATTGACACACAACTCTCATTCTGCAAGTACCAGCCGTGGCAGTAAATGGAATATTTATTGTACCTGAAAAAGCTGTAGTCGCCGAAGTAACAGAATTATATACGTCCTCACCCGGATCTAAAAAATCATTATCCTGATTCCAATCTACAAAAATCCGAAAACCCTGAGACCAAGTAGTTCCGCCCTGTACCGTAAAACCAAAACTCAATCCCTGTATCTGACCAACAGTTTGGTTTATTACCGTAAGATTGGTAGGAAGAGTACCATTGCATCCAGTGTTCAAATTAGAAATATTAGTAGTTCCGCCTGTCGTAGAAAAATTATTAATAAAATCAGCTGAACTACAATCAAATGCATAAGTAGGGGTACAAGCTTGGCCATGGCTACCCTTGTAAGCCAATAAAACGAGTCCGAGAAAAATGGTACGAAGTAGATATCTATACATATAAAGTCTTTAAGATGATTGTAAATTTAACACATATTTATTCAACTTTTCAAAAATTAATTTGTTTCCAAAGTAATATTT
>JBBSPP010000023.1:0-13157 GCA_038258625.1 Chitinophagales bacterium | reverse complement strand
TCCTGCTCATCGCAATTTATATAATTGGCCATAGAACGTCTCGAAGCATCTAATGCTACGGGTCCCGTTTTGGTGATAAATTGAAGCGGATCAGTTTCTAATTTTAATTGCCAATTTTGATAATCTTCAAAAACTACTTTTGGACAAGCGCCAAAAGAACCGTGGTTGAGATAATTAATTTGGGGGTTTAGATGGAAGAGATTTTTAAATTTATTCACCGAGCTAAGGTAATAAAAAAAGCGACCGTTTAACGGTACTCGGGATTCTCAAAACCCCAACGAGTACCATTATCCCAATCTTCGCGCGATGTGCCATACGATGGAATGCCTCCTTGCGCTTTTAGCGTGCTAGCTAGGTGCAACATATTGTACGTTAAGAATGTTGTATTGCGATTGGTAAAATCATTTTCTTGCGCATGAGATTCTTCATCCAAGTAACTAGGGCCAGGACCTACCTCGCCAATCCAACCAGCATCGGCCTGCGGCGGAATGCTATAACCTAAATGCTGCAGCGAATACAGCAGCCCCATTGCTACGTGTTTTACCCCGTCTTCGTTACCAGTAATAATGCAGCCACCAACTTTACCGTAATAAATGTATTGCCCTTTGTCATTTGTTTTTGCGCTCATGGCGTAGAGGCGCTCTACTAATTTTGTAGCAATTGACGATCGCTCGCCCAACCAAATTGGTGTGCCAATTATTAGAATATCCGCGTCCATTACTTTGTCAAAAATGGCTGGCCATTCATCTTTTGCATATCCCTCCTTCGTCATGTCGGGTTGTACACCCACAGGTATTTCGTGATCCACAAAGCGAATATTTTCTACGGTAACACCTTCAGCTTTCATAATGCGTTGAGATACATCCATCAGTCCGCGCGTGTGACTTTTGGTCGGTGATTTTTTTAATGTGCAGTTTATATAAAGTGCTTTTAAGTTTGAAAAATCTGGCTTGCTCATAATTTTTTGTTGTTAATTTTCCCTCTTGAACAGGGATTAGGTTGCGTTTATTTTCTGTTTAAAATGTAATCTGCATAATATTTTTTTGAATCCATTAGTTTGCCGATAATTTCAAAATCCGTTTCATGTAGTATTACATCTATAATTTCATCATTATATTTTCTCGAAATTTCTGTATGAATGCGTTCACCTTTTTCAAAATAAAATGATTGATTGAGCGCGCCAATTTTTACAGTTTGTTCTTTTTTGCTTTCTATAAAACTCTTTGCAACTCCTTCGTCCTCGGTATATTCTGGTACATGTTCAAAAGCTTCTAACTCAAAATCTGCATCTAACTCGCGGTTCATTCTTCGTAATAAATTTAAGTTGAACTCTCGTGTGATGCCCGCAGCATCATTGTAAGCTGGTAGTACAATAGATGCAGGTTTTATCAAATCAACGCCTAAAAAAACTTTATCATTTGCTCTCAAGTTTGCACCTAAATGATAAATGAATTTTGCAGCTAATATATCAGATAAATTCCCAATGTTCGAACCCAAAAATAAAATCACTTTTGGATTATTATTTTCTTTCAGAGATTCTAACACCTCAAAATACAAGCCTTGCTTGGCAGTAACCTTTACGGCTGGTAATTCTGTTTTTAGCGAAACTTCCAAACCGTCCAAAGCATTTTGTGAAATGTCAATTGGGGTATAACCAAAATCAAAATTTTGTTCACTCAGTACGCGTAAAAGTTCTTTTGTTTTTGTGCCATCGCCTGCGCCCAATTCTATCAAATCAAAATAGGTGTCTTTTTGAAGTTGCAGTGATTGAATAATTTCTGTAGTTTGCGTTTTAAAAATTTCATGCTCGGCGCGCGTCAAATAATATTCGGGCATCGCCATTATTTGCTGAAATAATTCATCTCCTCTTTTGTCATAGAAGTACTTTGACGAAATTGTTTTCGGGAAGGCTCCAAAACCTTTTTCTACATCTATTTTAAATTGTTCTATCATTTGTTGTTAATCTATTTTGCTAATCGTATGCCCGTAAATTGCCACTGTAGCTGTGGATGAAAAAAGTTTCGGTACGTTGGCCGGCCATGATTTGCTGGCGTAGCGACCGACCCGCCGCGCAATACCATTTGATTAATCATAAATTTTCCGTTGTACTCACCCACTGCTCCCGCCGCCATTTTGTAGCCTGGGTAGGGCAGGTAGGCAGAGTTTGTCCATTCCCATCGCTTGCCGTATATCAATTTTTCTGATGCCGCTTCCCATTCAAATTCTGTGGGCAATCGGCATTGTTTCCAAGTGGCAAAAGCTTGTGCTTCGTAATAAGATATATGTGCCAAGATAGCTTCGGGGTCAATTTGTTTTAGCCCGCTGAGCGTGTAAAAATGCCATTTGTCTTCAATGTTAAACCAATACAGCGGGCGTTGTATATTGTTTTCCTGCACCCAATTCCAACCTTCGTCTAGCCAATAATTAAAATTTTCATAGCCACCTGCTTCTATAAATTCTATATATTCTTCGTTCGTGACTAGGGCTTTCGAAAGCTGATAATTGTGCAGGTACACTTTGTGCATGCCCTGTTCATTATCATAACAAAAGCTATCATCGTTGTGACCAATTTCGTAAATCCCTTCTTCCATTTTTAGCCAACCGCTGTCTTCATTTTTATCTTTTACCAAATTAAAATTGCTACGATAAACAGGAAAAATTGGGTTTAGTGAAAAGGTATGTTTTAGGTCTGTGATTAAAAGTTCTTGATGCTGTTGCTCGTGATTGATGCCCAATTTTACCAAGGTCAGAATTTCTTTATTGGGCGAATTGGAAAGTAAATGTTCAATATTTTTGTCAACATACTCGCGGTATTGATACACCTCTTTTACCGACGGGCGGGTAATGGCACCTCGCTCGGTACGAATGGCGCGGTCGCCAATAGTGTGATAATAACTGTTGAATAAATAGCTGAACTGTTCGTGATAAATTTGATAATCATTAAGGTAAACCTTCAAAACCATTTCCTCAAAAAACCATGTAGTATGTGCCAAGTGCCACTTGGGCGGACTGGCAAACTCGCGCGGCTGCGGTATGTAATCTTCCGTTTGTAAGGGCGCACATAATGTGCAACTATGCTGCCGCGTGCTGCGATATTGTTGTAAAAGAATTTTTTCGGGCATGAATATGATAGCTTAAAAAAGTATAGGTGATTGGCAATGGACGATAGGTAATGTAAAAATATACACAGCTTCTGGCCATGAATTATAAAATCTTGAGTTTGGGTTATATAATTTGAGAATTGGAATAGAGATGCAAATAAAATGTTTATTCATTTTTTAGGAACCCAACCAACATCAGCAATATTTCAAATTGAAGCACTCTACTTCCCTCCTCCGAAAAGGATGTAAGGCGGAAATTAGCTTCGTAAGATTCTTTATACTATTACTATTCTATATGAAAATTAAGTGGAAATCCAACTGAGAGGAATAACTTCTCGGGCTTTTAATCTACACGATCCACTTCACTTTCCAACTTTATCACCTCCCTGCCATCTTGCTGTTTTATAAAAAGTGCTTTGCTATTGGCAGTGCCGTTCCTAGTAATTTCACTGCCTTTAATTGTTTTGCTAATTGGTTCTGTGTAGGTTTTTTCCACCGTTCCTTCGGCATATCCGTTAGCCCATTTCCATTTTACTTTTGTGCCTTTTCGTATCATGTTCTATTTTTTGACAATCGTTAGTCTAAAAAAAAATTATAAATCGTATCCATCAAATGGTAAGCGGGATTGCCCTCGTAACATTCATTACATGCTAAATACATAAAAATACAATCAATAAAATCTGTACCCATGTGTAGTAACAAACCAATGCCAATAATATTATACGGGCGTTTCAAAAACAGAAGCGCAGCATAAAAAACCATGGCATAATAGGTATGCAAAAAATGAAATTGAATACTACATCTGTCAGCTTGAAAAATTGGCGAGGCGAGCAAGTGATCTAAATCAACGAGCATGGTTGCAAGGAAAATTAGGTACACTTTTTTCCAATCTTTTTTAAAGAAAATAATTGCAATAACGGCTGGAAAAACGAAGTGAAGAAAATAGTGAATGAGCGTTTGCATTTTTTATACACGCGTTAAGTTTTTTTATAAGAAATATTATGCGCATCCAAAAACGCCAGAATAGTTTCTACATGTGCACCCCAACCGACATTTAAAAATTGATTTTCTTCAATCTCTTTTCCATCCTTAATAATTTTTGGCGAGAAGCCCAAGGGCAAATGCCGCGTCTGACTTTGGATGGCGTAGATGGCTCCGTACACATCAAAAATTGGACCACCACTTTGGCCGCGTAAGCCAGGGCTCGAGGTTTCGATAAACTGAATATCAAATTTATTATCAGCAGATTTTCCTGTGCGAATATTGCGCGTAAACATTCCTTCAATCGGGAAACGTGGAATTGGAAATATAGACGGGTCAAATTGAAAGGCATTATTTGCCTCGTTAAAGGTGGCGCGCACTTCGTAAAAAGGATAGCCCAACTTACAGAGACTCGTGCCAATTTTTAAATCATTCGGATCTTTGAATACAGGATATTGTTTGCAAAAATTAGGGTCGAAATTTTCTATTTTACCAATGGCAATATCGTTTTCTTTTAGCACCAAGAAATTTTTTATTACGTGGTTATCTGCGCCCCACCAATGCGAAGAACGTAGCATCCATTTTGTGTTGGGCGTCAGTCCATTTGTATAAGTTGTATTGTAATTATTGCCGCCAGTTTGCCGCTGCTGAAAGGCTTGCATTTCGTGCGCGTGCTGCTGCACAGTAATCATTGGGTCCAAAATGTGTGCGGCAGTAATTATCCAACCTTCGTCATTTATAATTACAAAACTGCCTAAGCCGCTCTCCACACTTTGGTCATAAAATCGATATGAAACCAAAACTGGTTGGGTGTATTGACTGGCTATTTCGTAGGCTTTTGCGAACATGGGTTATTATTTTTTATTAAAATATACTTGAATTGAATTATTTAATGATTAGACCTCGAAGGGTGCGGGGGTATATATTCAGCATTATGCCTGTTTATGATTTTCTATTGTGTTCTTAAGGTCATTTAATCTTTGTTTTACATTCGTTCGCAAATTATTTTTTATAATTTTAGTCAATAAGCTGAAAGGGAATCTAAGAGAAAATGAATATAAAAAGATAACATCTGTTTTGTTATTTGAAACTTCCTTAAAAGTCCAAGAGCCTAAAAATGTTTTAAACATAAACGGCCCTTTTGTCATTTTAATTGCTGTAACTTTTGGTCTGATATAAGTCACATACTCTGTAATCATACCGATTCCATTTTTTGCAACACAATAGGACCTGACCCCTTTCTGAGCTGCAGTTGCACCTTCAATTAATTTTGCTTTTTTTAGAAATGTATCCCACTTTAATCGATTGTTATAATTTTGTGTAAAATCAAAAACATGTTCCGATGTTTCATTAATGAGGATGGTCTCAGAAAATTTTATCGATTCCATTTTTCAGAGTTTTTCTTAATTGAGGTCAATAAATAACGTTGAAACACTTTTAAAATTATTCTTGCTGGAACATTGAATAGCATATAAAGTCGTTTGTCAATACTATAAGTTGTTGTTAGTTTTAAAGTCGTCTTTTGTCCAATTGTTGTAAGATAATAAGAACCCGTTGGAATTTGAAAAACACCTTCTGAAAGGTCAAAAAAGTAACAGACTCTAAATCCTTTTTCAGGATTAAAAGAAAATGAATATTCTGTCAAAGGTTTCCAAACCAAAATTTCTTGCATAAATCGTTTGCCGCTGTCAAAATAGGCAATTCGTTTCCCGCCTTTTCCTTCTGAAACAATTTCTGCTTTTAATGGTTTTGGTATGTCAAGAAGCTTAAAAATAGTTGGGTCAGAAAATTGCTCAATCTTTACATTCGTAATATTTTCCCAAATAGTTTCGGGACGTCCGTTGATGTCAATTGTCGAACTGAGTGTCTTTACGATATGTTTTTTTTTAATTTTCAATCTAGTAACTGTTTTCTTTAATTATGAGGCATGCTATCTGGGTAAGCCAATGTTGCTTATATTCATTCTATCAGCAACACAAACTATTCTTTACCAAATTTATGTTTTTTAATTGCGTCATCCAAAAGGCTAATCAATGCTACCTAATTAATCGCAGGCTCAACCCAAGCCTCATTCTCTTTCAACAAATTAATCAATTCATCCACCGCTACTTCGCTCGGGATTGAACGCTTCACAACTTCTTGTCCTTTGTACAACGTTATTTTTCCTACGCCGCTACCTACGTAGCCAAAATCGGCATCAGCCATTTCTCCGGGGCCATTTACAATGCAGCCCATGATGGCAATTTTTACACCTTTGAGGTGATTGGTTCGCGCCCTAATTTTTGCAGTAGTTTCTTGCAAATCAAAAAGTGTGCGACCACAACTTGGGCAACTAATATATTCTGTTTTTGAAATTCTTGTGCGGGTGGCTTGCAAAATTCCAAAGGAATTTTGATTGGCTTGTTCAATGTCTGCCAATGTTTTTTCTGATGAATAATCTACACCCAAAATCAACCCATCACCAAAGCCATCAAGTAAAAGCGCACCCGCCTCGGTGGCGTAATGAATTAAATGTTGGTCGGCATTTTCTTTTTTTGAATTGATGATAAAAATTACTGGATTGTAAATTTTGTGTGCGACCAAGCTGAGCATTTGCTGGCGGAGTTGTTTCATTGATTCTTGCTCGGTGCTGTACATTACGAGCACAACGGTATCGTCTGATGTTATTTTTGCTACAAAATCATCATCCAAACTTTCATGCGCACCTAAGTCAACAAAATTTATTTTTTCTGATTTTAAATCATCGCTCAAATATTGGGAGCGGGTTAAATACGGAAACGTTTTTGTTTTGTCTTCTGCACTTTTCCAAATATCATACCAAGTAATAATTCCCAATGTGCCAGGCAAATTAAATTCAGGAATTTTTTCTGCAAATAAATAATCTGTGGCAAAATCACTGATGCTCCATTTATCATCAGCCTCATTATATGTGTAGCCAATAGCTTTTAAACTTTCGGGCGTTATGTTTTTAATTTTTCCGTAATCACCTACAACAATAGGTACTTGGTTGCTGCCTATGTTTTTTACTTGGATTGTTTGGCGGCGGCGGTAGTTGAATGGGTCGAATTTAATTGAATCTAAAGCATTTAAAGTTGAAAAAGATTCGTTGCCCTTTTTGACATTTGACATTTGATTTTTCAAATTTGCTATAGGTTGACACTCCCCAATCAAATCAACACAAACCGGCAATTCCAACTCTGGCTCTTCAGTTAGCGAAACGCGAATGGTATCGCCAAGGCCATCTTTTAATAATGTTCCAATTCCTACGGCACTTTTTATTCTGCCATCTTCACCATCACCAGCCTCGGTAACTCCTAAATGTAAGGGGTAGCATTCACCAAATTCTTCATCCATTTTTTGTACTAGCAAACGATACGCTTGCACCATCACTTGTGGGTTGGAGCTTTTCATACTCAATACAATATTGTGATAATCTTCGCTGCGCGCAATGCGCAAAAACTCCAACGCACTTTCTACCATGCCAATGGCCGTATCGCCAAATCGGCTCATGATGCGGTCGCTTAGCGAGCCGTGGTTCGTGCCTATGCGCATGGCCGTGCCGTGTTCTTTGCAAATTTTTATTAGCGGCAAAAATCTTTTTCTGATTCTCGCTATTTCTTCTTGGTAACTTTCGTCGGTGTATTCGTGGGTTTCAAATTTCTTTTTATCTACGTAATTGCCGGGATTGATGCGAACTTTTTCTACAATGCGGGCAGCAATTTCGGCGGCATTTGGGGTGAAATGAATATCGGCAACTAAGGGCGTGTCATAACCTGCGGCTCTGATACCATCTTTGATGGCTTGTAAATTTTCAGCCTCTTTTTTTGATGGTGCTGTGATGCGCACTAGCTCCGCACCTGCTTTTATACATCGGATACTTTGGGCAATCGTGGCCTCGGTATCCATAGTATCCGTGGTGGTCATTGTCTGGATGGCAATGGGGTTTCCATTACCAATTTTCAAGGTACCAATCGTCACTTCTTTGGTTTGCAGTCGCTTATATTTGTGTAGATTTTCGCAGTAAAGTTGCATCGATACAAATGTAAAGGGTCTAAAGGCTTTTTATTTTTAAATATAAGATAAATTGATGTTGCTTTTTGCAAACCGACCACTATGCTAAAATCCCTTCTCACAGCTTTTTTGGGTTGCGTGCTTTTATTAAGTTCGTCAACTATTTATGCGCAGTATAACGAAGATTTACTCTCTCAAAATAACAAACTCCTGAACCTGACCGAGGAGGTAATACACGATGTAGAAACTGCTTTTTTTGACAAAAAAATAGATACCGCTTTTAGAAATGCAATGATGGGGCAATTAAAAAAAATTCACACAATGGCAATTCAGCGGCGGCAGTTTTTGTATGAGGCGCGGGGTGTAAATAATTCTGCAACAAGTGCAATTTTTAGGCAAAAAACTATAAAACAAACCAACCGCCGCATGGTGGCAGAGTGGATTAATTTTGAAAAAGAAATGATGTTTTGCAACGCTAGCAAACGCATTATTACAATGTCCTCACAATTTACGGATACTAAAAAAGTGTATTTTGCCGAGGACGTTTTTTTGATACCCCGAAAATATCAGTCGCAGGCCAAGCAAACTTATTCCGCAATTATGGATAGTATTATTTCACTCTCCAATGCATACCCAAAAATCGACTTTAACGCTACCATTCTTACCATTGGCTATGCCGATCAAGCCAGTCATAGCAAGGGGTCATCTTTGTATAATAATATGGTTTATCGTATAGGAAAGGAGCCGCTCACCAATATCGAAATTAACGATTATGTATCCTATTTACGAGCTTATGATTTGGCAAGTATTTTGCGCGATTATGTAAAAGAGCGAATTACAAATCCGAAAAACGTAACAATAAATATTACTCAAGAAGGCAAAGGCACTACCCTGCCCGACAATGCTACGGAGTATAATATGATTGATGAAAATCGTCGAATTGTAAAAGTGCGTTGGCATATTTTACCAAAATTCTAGCAACCCGATCCTTTATATTTTCATACTTTTATCGCAATGAATTTTGCGCGTTATTTTACCATTCTTTTTTTACTCATTGCACTGCCACATTTTGCCAATGGTCAGCAATTATTACTCAGCCCCGATGAGTATTTGGAGGGCACCAATGGCACGGTAAAAGTGATTGGAAATATTGGCGATACCGCCGTTAGTTTTTTGGAAAGTTATGCAGGTTTTGAATTGCTTTGGCACGACAGCATTATGCGAAAATTAGGTACTACAACCCTCGATTTTTTAGAGAGTGGTGCCGAAGATATTCGGTTTTATGTAGGTACCGATGCGGCCTATATTTTTTATCAAAAAAAGAAGCGAAAACATGTAGAACTATGGGGCGCGCAAGTGCCGCCGCTGCACAAGGATACTGTTTATCCAAGGCTGATAGATTCGGTAGAGCTTAGCGGCGCTTGGGATAAAACGCGCTTTGTATTGCATCAATCTGATATTGAAAATCGATTTGCCTACTCGCTCACAAATTATGATAGCCGCGAAAATAAACTGAATGTGCAAGCCGTTTTGTTAGATAAAAACTTGTTCCGATTGCAAACCACCACAGACCAAGTGAGCGAAGTAGTGCGCCACGAAATAATTGACATTTGTATTGATGATGCAAATGGAATTCATATTCTTTTTGGCGAAATGGCTCAGCGTGAAAATCAAATGCAACATTTACTCATTGGCTCACAACGAATGGGTGAGCAAAAAATGGAATACCAAAAGTTAGATTTAACTGGTTATCAAATGGCGGATGCAAATTTGTTTTTTGATAAAAAAAGTAAAAAAATAATCCTTGCTGGATTGTTATATACAAGTGGTTCCAACCAGCTAGCCGCCCTTGGAAAATACACCTACGACCCTACAAACCAACAATGGCAAGCCCCTATCATCACACAAGTAAGCTTATCACTTGGGCTGAAGCAAAATTATTTATCCAATGTTTTTTTACGAAAAATAATCACCCGCGAGGATGGCGGCAGCGTTTTTATTTTGGAAAAAGCATTTGAAGAAATTTACCAGCGCAATCGTAGCATTGGCTTTGTATCACCAGGGCTAGGCATGGCAAGCAGCAGCTATAGCGTATATCACAATGACGAAATTTTTGTGCTCAATACATCAGCCACGGGCAAGTTGGATTGGTACGAGGTGATAGAAAAAGCCCAAGAAACGTCGGATGCTAATGGACGGTTTCAATCGTTTGGCACACTAGAATATCCTAGCGGAACGGTTTTTTTATTCAATGATCAAAGCAGTAAAACGCGTCGATTTATTACCGCATTTTTATCGAATGGTGGCAAGCTTACGCTGCGACAATTTAGCTCGTCCACCTACCCGGATATTGAAGATACGGGCTTGCTATTGCGCAGTGCGAAGCAGGTAGGTACTGATGAAATTGTGTTCCCGATGGTTAAGCGAGGAACACTTACTTTTGCGAAAATTAAATTTTAAGGGTGCTCGTATTATTTAAACGGAATGACATTTTGGGATTTGGCGTGTTGGTGTTTGTAGCATTTGTGCTGCGGCTCAATTATTTTATTTACCCGCCCGCCATAGCCGAGTTGGGCGATTTTTATACTAATACATTTGGGCGTTTTAATTGGTTGTCCAATTTTTATACGGCTTCTCCACGGTTTTATATTTTCGGTAGTACCATTTTTTGGTTGGCGTTCAGTGTGTTTTTCAAGGAGATTTTGGTGAATGAAAAGCTTGTTTCGCAGCGCAATTTTATTGGTGCCATTGCTTTTTTCGTTATTACTTCAGCACTGCCGCCCTTCATTATTTTTTCGGTGGCGGCATTGGCGGCTTGCTGTCTATTTATAGCATTCAGCATTGTGCTGGGCACACCGTATAACAAGCCAGCTCGGTCTCGCTATTTTGTAGTTGGTTTCTTTGTTGGTTTGGCTACAGCGCTTTACTGGCCTGCGTTTATTGCCTTTTTGGCGCTGTTATTTATATTATTGAGCATTCGTA
The DNA here is from genome assembly GCA_038258625.1 of Chitinophagales bacterium. Lineage (GTDB taxonomy): Bacteria > Bacteroidota > Bacteroidia > Chitinophagales > Chitinophagaceae > JAGNRR01. The sequence goes on along the minus strand of JBBSPP010000023.1, from coordinate 2,082 downwards.
TTTTTGTGGCTCAGGAGTTGTTGGCGTTGGTCTTCGGGATGCTTTTTCCGGTGTATTTAATCGTGGCATTGCATTATGTTTTTTCAGGAAATTTACTTTCATTTGGCACTTTGGCACTGCCGCTTAGTTTGCCCGTGGCCCTTCAGTACAAAGTTGGAATGGTTGTTTTTGCTGGGTTGCTAATTTTTCTCACCTTTTACGGGCTGTACATTTCGCGCAACAAAATTGTAGATAATAAAATTCAGATTATAAAAAAATGGAATGGCGTGGTGCTGTTTTTAATTGCTAGCTTATTGATTGGGTTGAGTGCCAGCATTTTTCCTTCCAACACGCTAATCTTTTTTCTCATTCCGTTTAGTATAATATTAAGTTCAGCCCTCGTAAATAATAATACAAAATACAATACATTTACGTTCTATTTTGTGCTTATTAGCGTACTTGCGCTTCAATGGGTGCTTAGGTTTATATGATACCACAAGGGTGGTTTTGTATTAAAAAATAATAATTTTAAGTAGTATAAAAATATGAAATTTGGAGTAGTGGTTTTCCCGGGTTCTAACTGTGACCAAGATATGCATGATGCACTCAAGCATGATTTGGGCCAAACTGTAGAAATGCTGTGGCATAAAGAAAAAGACCTTTCGGGTTATGGAAAAGAAGATTGTATTGTATTGCCAGGCGGTTTTTCGTTTGGCGATTATTTGCGCTGTGGTGCTATGGCCCGCTTTAGCCCAATTATGGAAAGCGTGATTGATTTTGCAAATAATGGCGGAAAAGTGTTGGGCGTTTGCAACGGTTTCCAAGTATTGTGCGAGGCGAAATTATTGCCTGGCGCGCTACTTGCCAATGACCATCAAAAATTTGTTTGCAAAAATGTTTTTCTAAAACCTGAAAGCAAAAGTGCAGCGATTACAAGTATGCTAAAAAATGAAGACGCATACAAAATTCCAATAGCACACGGCGAAGGGCGTTACCACGCTGATGAAAAAACGTTGCAAGAAATTCAAAGCAATGACCAAATTTTATTTACCTACTGCAACGAAAAAGGAATGGCCGAAGGCGAAATTAACCCCAACGGTTCATTACATAATATTGCGGGCATAACCAATAAAGCCAAAAATGTATTTGGCATGATGCCGCACCCCGAGCGAGCTTGCAATGATATATTGGGCAATATCGACGGGCGAAAATTTTTTGAAGGAATAATAAATAATTAAAATATGCAACGATTTTTCATTGGACTATTAGCAGTAGTGCTTTTTCCTATTTTGGGAAATGCACAAAATGTAAAAGATAAAATTCAATGGAAATTTGCCATAGAAAAAAGCGCAACCGCCAATGAATATTTCGTAACAGCCACTGCGCAGTTGCAACCTGGTTGGCACGTTTTTGGCCAAGAGCCTGGCGATGAATTTTTAATTCCCACACATTTTGCGTTTGAAAATGATGACTGCAAATTATTAAAAACCGAAGAGAAAGGCAAACTTAAAACCGAAGATATGGAGGGCGTAGGCACCATACATTACTACGAAAAAGAAGTAAATTTTGTAGCCACAGTTCGTTCATTGGAAAAAGAAATTTCGGGCTATATAGAGTTTCAGGTTTGCAACGCCACCATGTGCTTACCACCAACTGAAGAAAAATTTACGCTTACCCTACAATAAAATAATATGAAAAAAATATTTCTACTTCTCACGATTCTTCTAAGTAGCATCTCCGCTTTTTGTCAACCTGCTGAACATGCTTTTTTTAAAATTAGCGTGAAAGAACTTGGTAATAACGAAGCTGAAATAACGGTAAAAGCCACCATGGATAAAGGATGGCATTTGTACGCAAACCCAGCAGGTGGTGATGGAATGATGATCCCCACTGAGGTTACAATAAAAAAAACAGACAATGTTACACCCATTGGCAAGGTAAAAACTGTTGGAAAAATTATTGATGAAAATAATAAAGCTGTAGGCATTCTTCACTACTATATCAATAAAGTTGATTACGTACAAAAAGTAAAATATAAAAAAGCGGGTGCATCTTATGTGGAAGTTTATTACATGACCTGTAACGAAGAAGGTTGTTTGCCGC
>JBBSPP010000022.1:0-13254 GCA_038258625.1 Chitinophagales bacterium | reverse complement strand
GACCGAAGAAAAAATGAAAGGCTCTAATATGATACTCATATTTGGTCTTTCTATTTTTTTTAGTTTTCTGATGGCAGCTATGATTGTATCGCACGAAGTAATACATCAGTACGGCGCGGCATCTACACTGATGAATCACCCTGAGGAATTGATCCGGGTACTGACCGATTATGAAAACGAGTTTCGCACCTTCCCGCATGGTATGATGCATGGTGCTTTTTTGGGCATCTTTTTTGTGCTGCCGTTGTTTGCCATCAATGGCATGTTTGAGCGCAAAGCTTGGAAGCTTATTTGGGTGGATGTTGTCTATTGGGTTATTTGCCTTTCCCTTATGGGTGGCATAATGTGCGCTTGGCAGTAGTTTTCAAATCCCAAGGTTTTCAAATTTCAAATTCCAAAAAAGGCTCAACCCGAGCCGTTTGGAATTTGGAATTTCCTTTTTGAGGAACTTGATATTTTTACTAAAGGTCTCCCAACAATGGCCGTAAAATAATATCCTCCACCACCGCTTTTTTACTAAGTTTCGTTATTGCAAAAACACTTTCGGCAATGTCGGTGGCTTCCATTATTCTGTCTTCGTCCACACCGCTTCCCGCCCATGAGTCTGAGTAGGTAGCGCCGGGGTACACCGTGCTTACTTTTATGCCGTCGTCTTTTAATTCGCCGCGCAGGTTGTGCGAAAAACCGGTAAGGGCAAACTTAGAAATACTGTATGAACCTCCCTGCGGGTAGGCTTTAATACCGGCCACGGAAGATATATTTATGATTAATCCGGCTTGCTGTTTTTTTAATTGGGGTATAATTTTTCTACTTAAATGATAGGCGCTGAATAAATTTGTATTGAGCATTTTTTCGAGTAAGCCATCCTCCTCGGTATGTACATCACCAGGTAAAAAATAGCCTGCATTATTTACCAAAATATCAATGGTATCAAATTGCCGTAAGCAAAAACTGGCAAATTTTTCTACATCCTTTTTTATACTTACGTCACAAACTTGGGCATGAATGGCCACTTTGGGATGGCGCGTTTCGAGTTCGTTTTTAAAGCTATTTAATTCGGCCCTATTGCGCGAGCAAATGCAGAGATTAATATGCTGGGCGGCAAATTTTTCGGCAATCGCTTTTCCTATTCCTTTGGTAGCACCGGTAATAATTGCATTCATAGGTTGTAAATGTAGGTTGCTTTGTTTGCTAAATGATTTAACTTTCCGCCCATAAAACTATTACACTATGCAAGACATTCAATTTCCTATCAAATTTTCTTTCAAGGTTACTTCCTTGGCCAATGATTTTAACGCCACTGATGCCACTGGCAAAAACATTGCTTACGTGCGGCAAAAAATGTTCAAGTTCAAAGAAGACATAGAAGTATTCAACGATGAATCGCGCACCAAAGTGAACTACCGCATCAAGGCGGATAGATGGTTAGATTTTTCGGCAGCGTATGCTTTTTATGATGAAAATAATATGGAGCTAGGCAAGATAGTACGCAAAGGCTGGCGCAGTATTTGGAAAGCATCATACGAAATAATAGACCAAAACAAAAAACATCAGTACAACATAAGCGAAGAAAAGGCGTGGGTAAAAGTGTGGGATTCGTTACTTGGCGAGGTGCCTGTGTTGGGTATGTTTACCGGTTACTTTTTTAATCCCTCCTACATTGTGGCAGATCTCAACGGACGAGAAATTGTACGACTTAAAAAAATGTCGTCCTTCTTTGGCAAAGAATTTGAAGTTTCGCTACTTGGCCCAATAGATAATGATGATGATGATAGAATTTTGCTCTCGCTAATGATGATGATTTTGTTGGAACGGCGGAGAGGATAGAATTTATTTAAATTTAAAATAGAAAAGCAGTTAAAATTTATTCAAGTTTATTGTGCCTGTGGTATAACAATGACCGTTTTCGCAAACAATACGGTAACGTAGTAAAGATATTTTTTGAGGTGTATTAAATAAACATTGGAGTTATAAAATGTCGAGAAGGGTATGATGTTTGTCAAACTTTGTAGGTTTTGAATAAAAAAAATCCTCCCACACCGAAGCGTAGGAGGATTGCAATCTTATAAAAAGACTTGACAGGTTTAAATTTATATTGATGCCAACTGCACTTTCTGCTGCAGCTCTTTTACCTGCTCGCGAATAAGTGTGTCGGTATCCATCAAGTTTTTTACTGTTTGGCAACTGTGAATTACCGTGGTATGGTCACGCCCACCAAAGTGGTCACCAATCGTTTTTAAACTATTTTTTGTGTATTGCTTGGCCAAGAACATGGAGATTTGACGCGCTTGTACGATTTCGCGCTTGCGAGTTTTGGCTTGCAAATTATCGTAGGTTACGCTGTAATATTCGCACACCATTTTTTGAATAGCGTCTATTGTCACTTCTTTGCTCGTGGTTTTTACAATATTGCGCAATACTTTTTTGGCAAGCTCAATATCAATATCTTTTTTCACTAACGATGAGTGAGCCAAGAGAGAAATTAACGCGCCTTCTATTTCGCGCACATTATTTTGCACGTTGTAAGCCAAGTATTTTACTACCTCGGCAGGAAGCTCCAACCCATCGTGGCGCATTTTGTGTTCGAGGATGGCCATGCGCGTATCAAAGTCGGGCATTTGTAAATCAGCACTCAAGCCCCACCGGAACCGAGAGAGCAAACGCTCCTGCATTCCGTTCAAATCCTTGGGTGGTTTATCGCTAGTAAGTATTAGTTGTTTTCCGTTTTGGTGTAAATGGTTAAAGATTGAAAAGAATGCATCTTGTGATTTTACAGCAGGGGCGAAATAGTGAATATCGTCAATGATTAGTACATCAATTAATTGATAAAAATTGATGAAATCATTAATTTCATTATTGCGCGCATGCTCCATGAATTGATGAATAAATTTCTCAGCGCTAACATATAAAACGGTTCGGTTGGGGTGCATTCGCCGCGTCTCGTTGCCGATAGCGTGTATCAAATGCGTTTTGCCCAAGCCTGAGCTACCATAAATTACCAGTGGGTTGAACGATGTACCGCCAGGTTTTTGAGCTACAGCCATGCCTGCATTGCGGGCTAGTTTATTACAATCGCCCTCTACAAAACGGTCGAATGTGTAATTAGGATTGAGCTGTGGGTCAATTTGCGAGCGTTTGAGGCCAGGAATTACAAAAGGATTTTTAATGGCAATATCTTCTTGCTGTTTTACCTTGGCGTAATTGCTGCTGTAGGCTGCGCTGCTCTGCGTACTGCTGCTTACCCGCACGGATGCTGGGTTGTGCGCATTCCGACTCTCCATTAAAATACGATATTCTAGTTGGGCATTTTTGCCTATTTCGCGTTTTATGGTTTTGGCTATCAGCTCTACGTAGTGCTCTTCAATCCATTCGTAAAAAAACTGACTGGGTACTTCTATTGTAAGAATTTCGTTTTCTAAACTAACTGGTTTTACGGGTTCGAACCATGTTTTATATGCCTGCCAACTGATGTTGTCTTTGATAACTTTTAAGCTATTTTCCCAAATTTGTTCTGCAGTTTTTGACATGTTTTTTTTGAAGTTCGTTTGTATTTAGTTTGAATAAATGTTTACTTTTTTGTAAAGAAATGAACATCATTGTGGATAAATGTTCAGGGGCGAAAGTGGGTACTTTTTGTGTAAAAAAAAAATTTTTTTCTGTTTGTTTAGTTAGAATTTTTGACAGGGTAGTTGGTTTGAATTTTAATTAACTTTTTTTATCGTTTTTGGTATGCAACTGAGTTTCTATTTTGGAATGGCAAGCGTTTTATTTTTGACAATCATTATCTTATTTTTTTTGTTTGTCATTGTAGTATTACGTATTAAAATTATTTTGTCAAAAATTTAGTAATCAGCTCAATGTTTACAAGGGTTTTGGCTTTATTTTATGGAGGTATTTTTTGTAAAAATTGAATCGTGTTTTTCATGAGCAAAAAATTAGATGCTATACCACTATTTATTATACCATTTGCATAGATGACAATAATGTTTCTAAAGAAAAAAAATCTTGTTTCTTTCAGGCTGAGAATCGATATTTTTTTGCACAAAAATAACTTCGATTGCTCACTATTTTGTGTAAAATATATTGCCCCAACATTGACACTTGCCGTAGTTCAAAAATCGAGAAGCACAAGCATTTTTTTTAAACATAAATATTAGCCTTTACTATTTTATTATCTATTATTTTGGGGGTGGGTAATAATGGCATTTCAAAAAGTGGAGTACCCTTATGATTTCTTTATTTAGATAAAAACTTATAAAATGAAGGAGGTCATCATCATTTAGACTCTTTGAAAGAAAACTCTGGCATAACAATTTATACTAACACATTTTTCATTCTGCACACACTTGGAAAGTACTGATATCAACACTGGTAAAAATCGAAAAATTTAGGCCACATGAAATAATCTATAGGCCTAAAAAAGCACCCGTTTTGAAGATTTTTACAGTTGTTTTAGGAAAAGTTTAACTGCGTAGGATGTAGTATGCACAAGGGTCTTCGCATATTGCATCTCCAATTATGTATCGCATTTTTACACTTAGTGTTTGCTTTATTTTATCGACTGTTTGCTTACAGGCGCAAGAAATTGTGTTTACTACACAAGTTGGTGCTAGCAAAATGGGTACTCAAGATTTTGTGCGTGTGCGCTACGAAATACAAAATGTGCAAACTTTGGATGATTTTGAATTGGCAAATTCTAATGATTTTAAAGTTTATGGCAGTCCGTCACAAGGTACCAATCTTAGCATGATGAATGGGGAGGTAAGCATGAGCGTAAGTGTAACCTATGAATTTACACCTACGCGTACTGGCAAGCTTAATTTTCCTATAGCCACGGTTATAGTAAAAGGCCGCCGTTACCGCTCCAACCCTGTAAGTATTGATGTAGTAAAAGGCAGCCTGGCACGGCAACAGCAGCCACAACGACCATCATGGTTTGAGGATGACCCGCTGGATGAATTGCTAAAAATGCAGCACCAAATGGCGCAACAGCGGCACCAAGCTATGGCTATGGCGCAACGTAACCGGCAAATGACACCCCGCGCCCAACAGCAAAATACTCAACAGCCTTCAAATAACTCACGAAATAATCAGTACGTTACGAAAGATAATTTGTACCAAAACCTATTTATACGCGTAGCAATTGATAAAAAGGAAGTGCGTGTGGGCGAGCAAATATCAGCCACATACAAACTATATACGCGCAACGTACCAATGTCTGTAGTGCTCACAAAATTGCCTGATTTGAATAATTTTTGGACACAAGAATTTGAAATACCTACGCCGCCCAAGCCTGTGCGCGAAGTATTGAATGGGGTCGAGTATCAAGTTTTTACTATTAAAAAATTGGCGTTGTTCCCCACCCAAGCTGGGCAGTTGGTGCTTGATGCTGCCGAGGCCGAGGGCGAAGCTTATATAGTAAAATCTACACGGGTAAAAATGAAAAACCCGCTAGCCGAACTGCTAGAAGACGATCCGTTGTTTGGCGGCAACTCGCTTTTTATGGATGATCCAAGGTTTAATGACCGCTATTTTAATACCTATGAATATGAAAAACAGCCGGTAACCTTAAAAAGTATCCCTGTCTATATAACGGTAAAAGATGCGCCCGAAGAGGAAAAGCCAGTAGCATTTAACGGGGCCGTGGGCAACTTTACCATGGAGAGTAAAATAAGTGCCGCAGAAATTACAACCGATGATGTTGGCACGCTGACCCTTACGATAAGAGGTAGCGGCAATATAAAATTGATAGACCCGCCTAAACTCAGATTGCCCAATACGGTGGAGGTTTTTGACCCAATAGAATCAGATACTATAACGAGCAAAAGCAATAATAAAATAACGGGTTATAAAACTATAAAATACAGATTTAACCCACAGGCTACGGGGGTACTAAAAATACCATCCATGACGCTGGCCTACTATAATGCCGATGCTGAGCGGTACGAAATAAAGAAAACACCAGAATATACCATTACTGTAAAACCTGGAAAAGCCAGAATGGGAAAACATATTTTGCCCATGGATATACACGATATAGCGGCAGAGAATACCGAGCTTTCCAAAGAAACAACCGTATGCCTGCCAGAGCAGATGTGGTATTGGAGTACGTATATGTTGCCAACCATTGGGCTATTGGTATTGCTTGGCTACCGCCGAAAAGAGGAAAACGAACAGAAGGATAGTGTACGATTCAAAAATAAACGAGCCAATAAAATAGCGTTGAACAGACTGCGCAAAGCTGAAGAACATCGCAAGGCAAATGCCCAGACAAAATTTTATGAAGAAACCGCCAAGGCCGTGTGGCTCTACCTGAGCGACAAACTGAATATTCCGCTTTCTACATTATCAAAAGAAATGGCCGGTACATTGCTGCGTCGTAGGGATGTGCCGCAAGCGGTGATTGATGAAATATTCTTGATAACAGACGAGTGCGAAATTGCGCTGTACTCGCCTGATGCTGGTGATTTTAAAATGAATCAGATATACTCAGACAGCCTAAAAGTGATTGGTACGCTAGAAGATAAACTTGCATAGAACCGTGAAAAAAATATTATTTTGTAGCTTATTTATATTGAGTACATTGCTAGCAAAAGCAGATGGTAACATCATGTTTGAGCAGGCCAACGCGCTTTACCATAGCAAAAATTATGACAGTGCCGCCAAGCTATATACCCAATTAGCCATGAACGGTTACAACAGTGATGACCTATATTACAATATGGGCAATGCATTTTACAAAGCCCAAAAAACAGGGTGGGCCGTATGGGCCTATCGTAAAAGTATGCTAATACACTGCACCCCGTATGCGCGAGACAATTACTTATTAGCCAAAAAGCAAATTGCCAATCCGCTGCTCATACAACAAGAAATATTTTTTCTGCGGTGGTGGCAATCGTTGTACAAATTATTTTCGGTTAATGTGTGGGCCATTATTTCATTGCTCAGTTTCGTGTTTTTTTTGGTGCTATTTTATTTACAAGTCATTCAAAAAAAACGGTTTCCCCTTTTTATTAAATACACTTTTTTATCAATTTTTGTTACGGCATTTTTCCTGATGTTTGTGCGCTACTATGCCGAGGTTAATTATTACGAAGCTGTGGTAATCACCAATACAACCTTCAAGCCTGCCCAATCATCACAAACTGAAATGATACCCGAAGGATCGGAAGTGAAAATACTGAGCAAAAATCCTGATGGTAAAAAAGATAAAATCCTAATAAAACTATCGGATTTGCGCGAAGGTTGGATTGCCAAAAAATCAATTAAGCGGTTGTAGATTTTTGAAATTAATTTCTCATTGCAGTCATGATTAGCGGTAAAATTCTTTAAAGTTTTCATTTACTCTGAGTTGGTACATACAAACTGTGGTGAGTTTTTTTTTGGCATAGTCAAAAATTTAATACTTGAACGGCTTGGAAAACAGAGAAGCAACAAAGTATAAATTAATCAAAAATCTGAAATGAAAAATCTGAAATGAGAAATCAATAATTTTCTCATAACTACATTTGCCCGGCAATGAATAATTCTCGAAAATTTATCCTTATTTTTCTGATGGTGTTGGGTGTCATTTTTTTGGGCTACTACTATTATGCATATAAACAAAGCCCGCGTACCCTGCCCACCCTTGGTAATCCAGGTCATAAAGTGGGTGCATTCTCTTTTGTAAATCAGGATGGCGATACGATTACGAACAAAGATGTAGATAGTACCATCCGTGTCATAGAATATTTTTTTACTACCTGCAAAGGCATTTGCCCCAAGATGAATGAAAATATGACGGAGGTGTTCAAAGCGTTTCGGGGTGATAAGGATGTACTTATTTTGTCGCATACCGTGGATCCCGAAACTGATACCGTGGCACAAATGAAACGCTACGCCGATAAGCACGAGGCGGATAGCAAGCAATGGATGTTTTTTACCGGTGCCAAAATTGATCTGTACCAAATGGCTGTGCGCTCGTACTTAATTACTGCAGTAGATGATAAAGATTATGATAAAAAAGTTACGCCCGATTTTATTCATTCGCAGTATTTTGTGCTGATAGATAAATACAATAACGTGCGCGGTGCCTATGATGGTACGGATAAAAAAAAGGTAGAAAAATTGATTGCTGACATTAAAGAATTGAAGCGCGAGAAACAATCTTAGTCGCAACTTTAAATGCGCTTGGGCGGATTAAAAAATTGCTCCAATCAGAAAAAATCCTAGTGAAAAGTTTGTGATAGTGCCGACCCACACAGCGAGTTCCAAATTTTTATGCCTTATTTTTAAATATGAAAAAGAGTTGTAGCATGTTGCTCATGACTTTTTAATAAAAAATTTATATGAAAAAAAATATTCTCATTTTACTGTTAGTTTGTATTGGTGCTTTTGAATCTTCGTTTGCACAAATTACCATTGAGCAGCACCAATTTATGCAAGCCCAGCAGCAACGCATGCTTGCAAAAGTAAACCCAACTGTGCCACAAAATAAACGACGCACCCGCGGGCAAGACCAACGATTAATACTGCGCATACGCGACAGAAATGGGACTACGGACTCAATAAAATATGCCTATGCCAACAGCCGAGGTAGCTACTTGGGCAATATGGGATTGGATATCGAAGGAATAGAATATGAAAAGATTGAGCGGTATTTTCCAAAGCTTGGGCCGTCTCAAAGTAGAAAAGCGGTACGTACCTATGACCCAAATAATTTGATATTGACGCAAACAGACTCGGTGGCATTGGGTACTATTTGGCTTGCAGATAAGCGACAATCTTTTAAGTATAATAGCAGCAATCAGGTAGATACGGTATTTTATGAAAAATATTTGAGCAACCAATGGTTGAAGGAAGGCCGTAGATTTTATACGTATAATGCTGGCCTACTTAAAACCGAAATTTTGCAGAGCTGGAATGGTAGTGTTTATGAAAATTCGGACATGAATGAATATGATTATGTGGGTAATAATCTTACTGAAAATGTTTCTTCATATTGGGATCAATTTGGCTCAACATGGATTTTGGGTGCTAGGTATTTGCTTACATACTACCCCAATAATTATTTACAAACATTCGTGACTCAATACCACCCCAATACAGCTTGGGAAAATGATGGGCGGAGTACATACACTTATAATAATGCCAACCAAATAAATGATGTGGTGGTGGATGATTGGGTTGCATCGGCTTGGAGTCCCGTTTTTAATCGGGAGTATGTATGGTCGGGGTTACGATTAGCAAAAGAATCAATCAATAATTGGTCTAGCAATACGCAGTCCTTTGATTTTAATTACAGAACAATTTATACGTTTGGTACGCACGATTATCCGCTCACTTCAATTTTAGAACAATATTCTGGCGGGAATTGGGATTATAAACCAAACTCATTAGGGCATAAATGGTTTTATTTTTACGAACCCTATCAAAGCAACGTAGCTGTAAATGATGTGCCAACAAATTGGGGAGGTGTAAAAATTTATCCAAACCCTGCGCATAATAATATCATAATTGAGATAATTGAAAATACCTCGGACAAGCAACTAGTTGTATTGGATATATTAGGCACTAAAGTGGCGAGTGCAATTATGAACAAATTTCAAAATAATGCGCAAATCGATGTAAGTCAATTGGCAAGAGGAAATTATTTTCTGAGGATAGCCGATGAAACTGGTGCTGCCTATACGCACAAACTAAATAAGCAGTAATATTATTACAGTACTTACTGGAAAAATCCTTTTAATCTTTTACAATTGAAAGGATTTTTTCTTTTGGAAATTTTTTTATGCAAAAGACATATCTAAATTGTGGCACAGCTAAAATTTAGATAACTTCATTTTAACTTTACAAAAAATAGTGAGCAATGCTTATGTTGGTTTATTCAGAGTTGATGCAACTGTTAATTCATATACTTAAGGTCTTACAGGGGCATCTTTTTCTGACAGATATTAAACGTTGGTATGTCAGCAGTTGCTAGCGGCGCTATGTTTAATGATGCTGGTGTATTTTATGGCGATGTATATAAATCGGGCGTGCTTACCCAAGCTTCAGATGCTCTGGTGAAGAAAAATATACAAACAATTGAGGCAACAAGCCTACAGCAAATTATGCAACTGAAACCAAAATCTTATGAATATAAAACTGACGTGTATAAAAATAGGCACTTTGTTAAAGGAACGCATTAAGGTTTTATAGCGCAAGAGTTGCAAACTGTTTTGCCAATGCTAGTAATAAACAATCCAATAATCAACGTACCAACACCCGAAAATGACGAACCACAAAAAAACAAATTGGGCGAAATAAATACGGTAAATTACACTGAGCTAATCCCAATATTAACCGCCATCATGCAATAGCAGCAAAAACAAATTCAAGAACTAAAAAAGAAATTGAGCTTTTGAAAAGTAATAAATAATACAAACTTTTTTCCTAACCAATCAATCCTATCGTCCCGGCAACATGTAGGGGTGGTATGTATGAGCAACAAAACCCTTCGCGCATCAAACGGCAAGTTGCATCGCTAGAACCAAAATTATTTAACATATACAAGGGTTTGATTAACTAAAAACTTGAAAAAAGCTAGGTTTTTTAAAACCACATTTGCACAATTAAAAAAATAATATAAAATGAAAAAAATGTTTACCCTCTTGGCTGCAATAATTTGCACCATCACTGTTGCCACAGCACAGCAAAACTCAAAAACGAATAACCCTACTTGGGTACGAAATCAAAAAGCCTTGGCTAAAATTCAAAAACTTAGTAACGCTTCGGCCAAAAAAACGCGTGCCGCCGACCAACGCTTGATAGGAGAAGTGTATGAAGATATAAGCGATTTAGATTCAACTACTTATTCCTATACAGCTTCAAGAGGTAGTATTTTGGATACTGAATTTGGAATATTTTTCGAAGACCATAATTATACGAATAGCAATAGATATAGCTCTACTAACACACCCCCGTTATATTACAAATCTTCACGCACTTACGATGGTAACAATTTGGTTTTGGTAGCCTTAGATTCTGTTAATTTTGGCTCATCATGGTCTGTTTACCGTGCCACTAATACCTATAATTCAACCAACCAATTAGCCTCATCACTCCGCGAAAATTTGATTGGTACTACGTGGGAAAAAAGTGGTAAAACAGATTATACCTATGCAGGCAATAACCTTACGCTCGAATTATCTCAGTCTTGGAACACGGTAACAAGCATGTGGGAAAACTCAAGTAAAACAGAATATATATATGTAGGTAATAACTTAACGGAGACTACATATTTCTATTGGCTAGGCGTAGTGTGGCAAGGCGTTTACAAAACCAATACTACCTATAATACGAACAATAAGCCAACTGTTGAAATCGCTCAAAACTATGATTTGACCACTTCAACTTGGGAAAACTCAAATCGTTCAACATATACGTACAACACTGCCAACCAACCCACTAATTTACTATCAGAATCATGGGACGGCACTGCATGGGAAAATGATTATCGTTTTTCTATAGTTTGGACGGGTAGCACACCAAGCTCATCAACTGACGAAACTTGGAATGGAACAACATGGGATAAAGATGGCCGTACTACCTACACGTATAACAGCAACAACTATCCACAAAATGATATTTACGAAAGCTGGGATCCAAACACTTCTACCTACAGCTATGACCCAAATAATGGCGATTATACAGACCGTTACTACTACGAAGCCTACAATAATAACGTGAGCACCAAAGATGTAGCAGCAACGTTTGGCACGGTAAAAATTTACCCAAACCCAACAACTAATTTTGTAACGGTTGCGGTAACTAAAAATACCAATACTGCGAACGTAATGTTGACTGATTTGACTGGTAAAGTTATCTCTACCACTGCTATCAGAGCTGGTGAAAACACAGTAAACGTAGGCTTGGCAGGCTTGGCAACAGGTGTATATTTTGTAAAAATTACGGATGCAAACGGTGTAACATTTACCCAAAAAGTAAGCAAAAACTAAGAACAGTTTTTCTAAACTAAGAATAAAAAAAAGCCGCCGCTACATTTGTAGCGGCGGCTTTTTTATGTGCGATAGTTACGTTTACGAAATCATATCTTTCCCAAAATAAGATTGCAGCACAGCCGGTATTTTTATACCATCAGCCGTCTGATTATTTTCCAACAAGCAGGCCAAAATACGGGGCAGCGCCAAGGCCGATCCATTTAGCGAATGCACCAATTCCGTTTTACCATTTTCGCCGCGCGTACGAATCATCATGCGGTTGGTCTGAAAATTTTCAAAGTTTGAAACGCTACTGACCTCCAACCACATTTTTTGCGCGGCGCTATACACTTCAAAATCGTAGGTAAGGGCAGAGGCAAAGCTTGTATCGCCGCTACATAATCTAAGAATTCGATACGGCAACCCGAGGCTTTGAATAAGCGCTTCTACATGCGCTACCATTTGATCTAGCACTTGGTAAGACCCTTCGGCTTTTACCAATTGTACCACTTCTACTTTGTCAAACTGATGGAGGCGATTTAGCCCGCGTACATCTTTGCCATAGCTACCAGCCTCGCGCCTAAAGCAGGGTGTGTAAGCCGTCATTTTTATGGGTAACTGGTTGGGGGCAATAATTTCGTCGCGGTAAATGTTGGTAACGGGTACCTCGGCGGTGGGGATCAAATAAAAGTTATCAGCCGTGGCATGATACATCTGTCCTTCCTTATCCGGCAGTTGCCCCGTGCCGTAGGCCGAATCTTCGTTAACCATCAGCGGTGGCATTATTTCGGTATAGCCGGCGGCAGTATTATAATCCAAAAAATATTGTATCAATGCGCGCTGGTATTTTGCACCCTGATGTTTATAAACGGGGAAGCCAGCGCCTGTAAGTTTTACACCGAGTTCAAAATCTATGAGATCATACTTTTTTGCTAGCTCCCAATGCGGCAGAGCATCAGCGGCTAGGGTTGGGGCTTCTAGTGTTTTTATTACTTCATTATCCTCAGCCGTTTTTCCTTTTGGCACACTTTCGTGTGGTAGGTTGGGCAGCTGTAATAATATTTCTTTTATCGCATTTTCTAAGCCCGAAAATTTTTCGCTCAACTCGCCAAGTCCTTCTTCCTTCAATTTTTTTACTTCTTCTTTTTTGGCTTCGGCTTCATCGCGCGGGCCGTATTTCATGAGGTCGCCAAGTTCTTTGGCACTTTTATTTAGGGTGGCTTGCAGTTCTTCCCGCTCGGTTTGCACGCTTCTTTTTTGCTCGTCGAGCACAAGTAGTTTGTCAACCAATGTT
>JBBSPP010000021.1:0-13291 GCA_038258625.1 Chitinophagales bacterium | reverse complement strand
ACGACAGTATAAAAAATAAATAATGTTAGGTAAGTTGGGAATTTTAATTTTTTTTAGATAACTTTATGGGTTCATTCAAAAAACTTTTTAATTATGAAGAAAATAATACTACTATTCTTAACAGTATTTATGTGCGCTACGGTTGCATTTTCACAATCTCCGCCATTTGTTAATGGGACTACTGCATCACCAAGTAATTCGTTTCCTTGGAATACGACAGCTGGTAAAGGTGTACAAACATTTTGCCCTGCTGGAATTTTTACTGGTGCCTTTATAGGTCAGATTGATACGCTATGGTTCAATGTCACAGCAAATCAAACTTCATCTTGGACCAATCTTGAAATTAAACTGCAACAAAACGTTTCAGGTCTGTCAACTAGCGTCCTTACACCGGGCGGTGTAACTGTTTTAAGTCTGCCAACCTTTACAGGTACTTCCAATGCACTTGGATGGATGGCTATACCATTAGCAACACCGTTTCTATTTAATCCTGCACAATCATTGATTGTAGATGTCGGCGTTTGTACCGAAACTGGTTCTGGAGGTATGTCCACAAGTAATATTTCCATTTCGCCAAACCTAGGGCGTACGTGGTCGGATTATCCTAGCTGTATACAGACATACTCGGGTCAGGATAATAATATGTCATGGCTGGGCTTATCATTATCTTCTCCATTAAGTTGCTCCACACCTACTAATGTGAACACCACCAATATTGCTCAAACTTCATTGACTCTGGGCTGGACCGATAATAACACCCCAGCTGCCACCACTTGGCAAATAGAGTTTGGTGCATCTGGTTTTACCCCAACAGGTAATCCTCAAATTACAACGACAAACAATCCTTACAATTTTACAAGTTTAGTACAAAATACAGCTTATGACTTTTACGTAAGAGCCTATTGCGGCGTTGGCGATTCTAGTTATTATGCTGCAGCCTCAGCTACAACCTTGGCTTCATGCCCTTTCCCCTCCAACTTAACGGCTAGCAATGTTACATCCAGCGGAGCTACTTTGGATTGGATAGAGAATGGCAGTGCCACAACTTGGAATATAGAAATTGGCTTATCAGGCTTTACACCAACGGGAGCTTCATCGTTGGGGCCCATAACTACCAAGCCTTATATATTAAGCGGCTTGCCACAAAATACTTGTTTTGATTATTATGTACGATCAGATTGTGGACCCGATAGCAGTGTGTATATAGGACCGATTACTTTCTGTACAAGTATTGCACCCTTACCTTGTACGGGTAGTGCTGGAGCCTCAATAATTTTTAGCGAAGAGTTTTTTAGTACTTCCACTTCTCAGGTTACCACATTACCTACGGGTTGGACACGTACGGGTGCTGGTGATCCTACTTGGTCATTAGAGTCAGATGCCACAAGTTCGGGTGCTGGTGCATCAGGCGGAGCACAAGGAAGTCAGGGTTATGCCTATATGGAAGTTTCTAGTAGCTCAAATCCAAGTTATGATACTTTAAAATCACCAAGTATAGATTTGAGTGGTGTTGCTGGTGCGGCTAGAATTAAGTTCTATCGTCACATGTTTGGTAGTGCTACGGGAAAATTGTCCCTTATTGTTGATAATGGCACTACGCTAACGCAATTATGGACAGATTCTGGACAAACGCAAGCCTTGCAAACTTCACCTTGGGATTCAATCGTACTAAGTTTGAACACCTTTGTAGGACAGACGATTACATTAAACTTTGCTGGTCAGGCAATTGGTTGTTGCCTTGGTGATATGGCTATTGATCAAGTAAGTATCGAAGCCTGCATATCCTGCCCTTTCCCCACAGCACAGACGGCTACCAATATTGCATTCACCACCGCCGATTTGGGCTGGACCGAAAACGGTAGTGCCACCAATTGGGAAGTAGAAATTTTACCAACTGGTAGCCCACAAACGGGTGCGGGTATTCAAACATCTTTAAACCCTTATCCTGCAACGGGATTATTAGCATCTACGGGTTATGATTTTTATGTACGTTCCGCCTGTGGAGCAAATGATTCGAGCAGTTGGGCAGGACCATTTTATTTTGCTACTGATACTTCATGTAAACAACCTAATACACTAACGGCTGCCAATGTAACTGCTGTAACTGCTGACTTAGGGTGGACAGAAACGGGTACGGCCACCAATTGGGAAATAGAAATTGTGACGACGAGTACCGTACCAACTGGTATGGGTATCGCCACGACGACCAACCCTTATATGGCCAGCGGATTATCATCCAATACAGGCTATGAGTTTTACGTACGCTCAGTATGTGGCGCAGGTGATTCTTCGGCATGGACGGGACCTTTCTCTTTTGGAACAATGAATGCACCATTGGCTTGTCCTGGAACTAGCAATCCGAGTATCGTATTTACCGAAAGTTTTAATGCCACGTCTCAAAGTGATTTTTTACCAACTGGTTGGACGCGTGCGGCAACATATACAGGTAATCGTCGTTGGTTCACAGCAGTTAATCAGCCTTCATCAGGAGCCAACTCTGGTCCTTCGAGTGGTGCTACTGCGACTCCAGGATATTGTTATTTCGAGTCTTCGGTTCAAGGTTCTTTTAATGGTGATACACTTATATCACCAGCCATTGATTTAAGTGGTATAGTAGGTGCTGCACGGGTTAAATTTTTCCGACACATGTTTGTAAATACAGCCATAGCCAATAATAATATGGGTAGAATGACATTGTTAGCCGATAATGGCACTGCTCAAACTGTTCTTTGGACCGATTCTGGCCAAATACAAACCTCCAACACAGCCCCTTGGGACTCTATAGTTATAAGTTTGAATGCATACGTTGGGCAAGTAATTAATTTACGTTGGGCGGCAGAAGTAGGAATACCTACCACAAGTTTTTACAGCGATATGGCAATAGATGAAGTATCAATAGAAGGTTGTGTAGCTTGTGCTGCGCCTACTGCTTTGGTAGCATCGAATGTAACTGCTGCCACAGCTGATTTAAGTTGGACACCCAGTGGTTCCGAAACGGCTTGGGATGTTTACACTATAGCAACCGGCGGACCTGCACCAGGAGGTGCAACAACTCCAACAGTCTCTGGCGTAACGACGGGTGGCACAGCTACGCCTTATACGCTAAGTGGTTTGACATTATACCAATCGATTGATATATATGTACGTGCTGATTGTGGTACAGATAAAAGTAGTTGGTTAGGCCCTATTACAATATTGCCCTGTGCACCATTGGGCGGTACTTATACAATTGATGCAGGTTCTGCAGCAAGTGCCACCAATTTTCAATCATTTACTGCTGCATCCTTTGCTTTGCAATGCGGCGTAAGTGCGCCAGTGGTATTTGACGTAGTGGCGGCATCCGGCCCATATAATGAGCAAGTAATTTTCCCTGAGGTAACGGGAGCAAGTGCTACCAATACGATTACTATCAACGGTAACGGCGAAACGATTTCGTTTGCAACTACATCAACAAATTATGCTGTAGTAAAATTAGCGGGGTCAGATTGGTTCAGAATAAATGATTTGACGGTTGAAAATACAAGCACTGCAACAGCATTTGGAATTCATTTATTAAATGATGTGAACCCAACCAATAATAATATAATTAAGCGTTGTACGGTACTTACAAATACAACTATAGCAAATTCTACGATAAGTCCATTTACCATGAGTGGTTCCGAAACTTCTGCAACAGCTGCAGGATTGGTGAAAGCGGATAGTAATATTATAGATTCTTGTACATTTATAGGAGGTTATTACGGTGTGTGTATGTATGCACGCACAGCAGCCCCCTATGCCACGGGCAATCAGCTTTCGAATTGTGTAATACAAGATTTTTATAATTATGGATTGTATTCCTTCTATCAGGATGATTTCTTAGTAAGTGGTAATGATATTAGCCGCCCAACGCGCTCAAGTACTACATCATGTTATGCGCTGTACCACTCAGGTATTGCAAGTAATCAGGTATGGGAAAAAAATTATATTCATAATATGTTCGACGGGATTCCTACCAGCACATCCTTGGCATACTATATTTATATGTTGCAGGATGCACCAAATGTTGGGGCATCAAATATTATACGTAATAATATAGTAGATGACAGTAATGGATCAGGTACACACTATTTAATTTATTTAAACTCAGCTAATAATATGAAAGTTTACCACAATACATTATTGATGAATGTAGTAAGTGGTTCGGGCACGCAACGTGGTATTATGCAGAGCGGTAGTGTTGGTCAGGATGTACAGAATAACATTATTGTAAATGCTAGCACGGCAACGGGTACGAAACACGGTATTTATACATCATCCAATCCGTTGATTTGTGATTATAATAATGTATTTACTAGTAGTACCACGGGTACAAATAGCTATGGTTTCAATGGGAGTAATCAAACTACCTTGGCCAACTGGCAGGCAAGTACGCCCACAGTAGGTCAAAACTCGAGTGATATAGATCCAATTTTTAATCAACCAGCACCCAATTATTTACCAGCTAATCCATTATTGAATGGTACTGGTAATCCAGTTGGAGTATTAGATGATTATACAGGTTCACCTCGTTCAATTACCAATCCTGATATGGGAGCGTTTGCATTCGCCGTATCTTCTACTGATATAGCGCTGACGCAAATCCTTTCGCCAGATACGGCTGTGGGTTGCTATAGTGCAAATGATACGATAAAAGTAGAATTGACAAATTCTGGTTCTACGCCGCACAATTTTGCTGCAAACCCAACCACAATAACCCTTAATGTTACGGGTGCTACAACGGCTACCTTAACGGCAACGGTAAATACAGGTACGATACCAACCTTTGGAACGGTGAGCGTTACATTAACACCAACCGTTAATTTAACAGCGAACGGTGTTTATACAATGAATGGTTTTGCTAGTACTACTGGTGATACAATTCTTGTAAATGATACACTGTCTGCGCCTTATGTTTATAATGTGAACCTTTCCGTTGGAACTATTGTTGCAAGCCCTGATGCACTTTGTGTAAGTGGTACATCAACTATTAGTCTAACAGGTAATATGGGTGGTGTTAATCAATTTCAGTCGTCACCTTCAGCTACAGGTCCTTGGACTAATGTAGGCTCAGGCGGCACTTCGTTTACAACTGGTATTCTATCCTCAACTACTTATTACCGAGCGTATTCAGTTTGTAATACGAACTCTGATACATCAACAGTTGATACGGTTGTGGTGAGCAATCCGATGTTGGCCTCTACACAGGGCGATACAATCTGTGGACCAAATAGTGCAACGCTAATTGCTACACCCGTTTCCTCTACAGGTTCAGTAGCTTGGTATAATGTAATGACAGGTGGAACAGCTGTTGCAACAGGCGATACATTTGTAACAGCCATAATAGCTGCCACAGATACATTTTATGCTGAAGCAAATGATGGTGGTCTTGGTGGTTTATCTTACTATCCTCCTCAAGGAACCAGTAATGGTTCAAATGGTACCATGTTTGCAATTCAGAACACAGGATCCTCGCCACTTACGATAGACAGTTTTTCTACTACAACTACGTCATCTACAGCGGCCACTGTTTACACTGTAAGCTATGCAAATAGCAGTATTCATGCCACCCCAGGTTCTAATACGAATCCAGCATTTTGGACAGTGCTTGGGACTGCTACTGGTATTACAAACATCGGACTAACGGTGATTCCGGTATCCGTTAATATTACCATTCCAGTGGGTCAGACTTATTCTTTCCAAATAGCGAGTACTGGTAGTATAAATTATACGAATGGAACGACGACAGGTGCTATTTTAGGTTCAAATTCTGATCTTACCATGTTCGAAGGTTTTGGTGGTGCGTTGAATAACATGACCAATAACCCACGAATCCACAACGGAGAAATTTTCTACTCTACAGGTTGTCCTGCAGCTACCCGCACCCCTGTAATAGCAGTAGTCAACCCAAGCAGTGGTGATTTAGCCTTAACTACCAGCAGCAATGCGAGTAGCACTACAGGTTTAGATTCATTGAATGATATGCAGGCTGATGGTCAAACATTGAGCTACTACAATCCATCTTGTCAGTTAATCTCTACTGTGGCAGATGCGCCGGGCGGGAATGCATTGGGCATGGTTACATCTAAGGTAAACGTGGATGCGACTATTCAGGTATGGAACAATCAACCTTACCTGCGCCGTTGGTACGAAATAACGCCAACGAGTAATGGGCCGGCAAATTTGACTTTGTATTATACACAAGCAGATTTTGATGATTATAATATGTCTCCCAGCGTTATATCCAATCCGTTGTGGGATAGTTTACCAACGGGTCCATTGGATGCTGCTGGTATTGGACGAATACGGATAACCAAAGTAAGTGGTGGCGGCTTAGGCGTAGGAACAGTTGATACCAACGCAATCATTCCTAGCACAGCATGGAATGCGGCGGTCAATCGTTGGGAAATGACATTCTCAATAGATAGCTTTAGTCAATTTTACTTACACTCAGCTAATGTCGGGAATGCACCCTTGCCAGTTACAATTACAGACTTCACCGTAGTGAAAAACGGTAGCGTAAGTGATGCAAGTTGGTTTACATTAAGCGAATCAAACAACAGCCACTTTAATGTACAACGTGCTACCGATGGCCGCACATTTACTACCTTAGGAAAAGTAAATACGAAAGCAACAAATGGTAATAGTGCTAGCAAATTAGCTTATGCGTTTACGGATCTTGAACCCCAAATTGGTCATAACTACTACCGGTTAGAGCAAGTAGATATGGATGGCAAAATGAGCTATAGCAATATTATTGACCTTGTATGGGGTGCAGATGGTAGCGTTGTAAGTATTTATCCTAATCCAGCTACGGACAAATTAAACATTGATGTAGCCATAGATAAAGTTACTCAAATGGAAGTACGATTGTTGGATATGAGCGGACGAGTAGTGAAAAGCGCGGTTCGTAGAACAGCCAAAGGAGTGAACAATATTACGCTAAGCTTGAGTGATGTTGCCGCAGGTGTGTATGGTGTGCAGATTTATGATAACAATACGCTGATACACAACAGTAAAGTGAACAAAAAATAGTATTTACAAAATACTATTACTAAATATACGAACCCCTCAACATTTTGTTGAGGGGTTCTTTTTAGTAAATTTTTTTTTAGAGTACAAATGCAGCAATGCCTATAACCATAAAAAAATGGCATCTACTCTCTATAAAAAATCCGCTTCACCCGCTGCGAAATACCAGAGATAATTTCATAAGGAATCGTATCAATCCACTCGGCTAATTTGGTTACCGATAATTCGGGTCCCAAAATTATAGCCTCATCGCCTTCGCTTGTTTCGCTAATATTGGTTACATCAACCATAATCATATCCATACATACATTGCCCACCACGGGCGCAAGTTTTCCATGAATTAGCACCTTACCCTTGCCTTGGCTAAATGCACGTGAATAGCCATCGGCATAGCCAATATTTAGCGTGGCAATCACCGAATCCTGATCTAAAATTCCGCGCCGGCCATAGCCCACAGTTTCAGTTTTTGATAATTTTTTTATCTGCGAAATGGTCGTTTTCAATGTACTAATTTGCTGCAAGTTGCGCTGAATTTCCGGCCTACTATCTATGCCGTACAAGCCAATACCAAGGCGCACCATATCCAGTTGGAGCGCTGAATTTTTAATTGCGCCGCCGCTATTACTAATGTGTTTTGTAATGGGGTAACCTAATTTTTTTTCTAGTAAATGGCTCATGCGCAAAAATTGGTTGAGTTGTTCAGTTGTAAAATCAGCCAAGGCTTCATTATCGCTTGCTACCAAATGCGAGAACGTACTTTTTACTACAAAACATGCGGCAGTTTTTAGGAAGGTTATAAATTCTTCTAGCTCTTTTTCTTCTACTCCCAGGCGATGCATGCCCGTGTCCAACTTTATATGAATCGGAAATTTTTCGGTAGCCAATGATAATCGTTGCGCAAATTGCTTAAGCAAATTGAGCGAATAAATTTCTGGCTCCAAGTCATAATGCAGCATGGCATCAAGGCTCGATAGCTCTGGGTTGAGAACAAGTATGGGTAATCGAATACCTTTTTTTCTCAGCAATATTCCTTCGTCCACATAGGCCACCGCAAGGTAATCTACCCCATAATGTTCCAATGCGCTGGCCACTTCGTAAGTGCTACTGCCATACGAAAATGCTTTTACCATCGCCATTATTTTGGTACCAGGTTTTAGCTGTCGCTTAAAAAAATTAGCGTTATGAACCAACGCAGATAAATTAATATACAATACTGTGCGATGAATATTTTCTTCCAAGCGATTCACAATGCGCTCCAGCACAAATTGTCGCGCGCCTTTTACCAAAATAGCTTCATCCTTAAAAATAGAAATATCAATATTCTTCAAAAAATCATCTGCCGATTGAAAGTGCAAAACTTCGCTCAGTAAGTTTTTTTGAAAAAAAGACACTTGATCCGCCATGCTTTCGCCTATCAAAATTACGCGGTGCAGCGGCTGCTCTTTTAGCAACATAAAAATGCGATCATACATGCCGCTGTGGTTGCCGTGATCCACAATATCCGATAATATTAGGCTCCGCTTTGGATGTTGTTTTTGCTCCTTGAGGTAATCCAGCGCAATTTGCAGAGAGGCCAAATCAGAGCTATATGTATCATTAATTATCGTACAATTTTGAATTCCTTTCATAAGTTCTAACCGCATCTGGATAGGCGGTAGTTGCAAAAACAAAGGTGCAATTTCGGACTGGGCATAACCCATATCGAGCAGTACTAGCCAGCAGTGTATGGCATTTTCTATATGCGCGGCATCGTTGTACGGTACAGTGAGTTCAAGGGTTTCGTCCTTATATAATGCGGTGATTGTGGTGCCAACTTCTGCACGCGTGGTGGTACTAATTTGCAAATCAGCCTGCTTGCTTTCGCCCCAAGTGCGCGTTATATAACTTGCTTTTCCTCCGGTTAATTTCGTATGAACTGCGTCGTCAATTTCCGTATGATTTTTGCAGTAGTATAATTTTTTACAGTTTGTAAAAAGGTTTAATTTCTCATCAATCTTTTGTGCAGTACTTAAAAAATTAGCATCATGTGCCTCACCAATCATGGTAAAAATTCCGATGGTTGGCTGAATAATTTTTTCCAAGTTTGCCATTTCATGGGGCTTGGAAATGCCTGCTTCAAAAATGCCCAACGTACTTTTTGCATCCATTGCACTCACCGATATGGGTACGCCCATTTGCGAGTTGTACGACTTCGGATTTTTTACAATATTTTCTTTATGCGATACTAATTGCGCTAGCCATTCTTTTACAATCGTTTTGCCATTGCTACCCGTAATACCGATAACCGGAATATCAAATTGCGCACGATGCGCTGCCGCAATTTGCTGCATGGCTTGCAACGTATCGTTTACCAAAATGAACGTGGCATCAGAAAAAAGTTGGGGAGAAAAATTTTTATCACTAACCAAAAAATTACGGATTCCGGCATCAAAAGCTGCGGCAATAAAATAATGACCATCACGCGCCTCAGTAATTATTGGTACAAAAATACTTTGGCTAGCATGACGCACCGTGCGACTGTCGGTACAAAAAAAGCAGATGTCGTAAGCCGTATTTTTTTTGGAGCCAAGTAATTTACCTGCACAAATTGATACTATTTTTTCAGTATTAAAGTTCATCAATTTTTTCTTTCTGGCTTTTGTCGAAAAAATAAGAGTACACCATGCTACCACCCAAAATACCTATAATAACCGCAAAAGAAATCCACGTAGGAATTTCTACGTGAAATACAAAATGTAAAAGAATTTTTACACCAATAAAAATTAATACGAGCGATACACCCTCTTGTACATAATCAAATTTGTCTTTGGCTTTTTGCAAAATAAAATATAACGGACGCAGCCCCAGGATGGCAAAAATATTGCTCGAATACACAACGAGTTTGTCAGTTGTAATGGCCAGTACGGCGGGGATGGAATCCACAGCAAACATAATATCGCTTACGCCTATGAGTAGCACGGCCAAGCTCAGCTTGGTAAAAAAACGTTTGCCGTCAATGCGCAGAGTGTATTTTCCATCGCTTTCTTCATTAGTAAATCGGAGGTGTTTTTCAAAAAAACGTTCCAGCTTGCCAAGGCTTGCAGTATCGTCATCAGCCTCTTTTACAAAGAAAATTTTGATGCCCGTGTAGAGAAGAAAAATACCAAAGATGGCCAGCACCCACTCAAAACGTTCCACCAGGCCAATGCCAATAAATATAAATCCAATGCGAAAAACGATGGCTAATAAAATGCCGATGGTGAGGGCACGCTCTATGTTTTTTTCGCGCACACCTAGGGTGCTAAAAACTAAAATAAAGACAAACAAATTATCAATAGACAACGACATTTCTGTGAAGTAGGAAATAAGATAATTGAGCGAGGCGTCCTCGTCATACTTGAAATAAAGAAAAACAAAGTACCCCATGGCAATGGCTACCCACAGCGAGTATTGAATAATGGCGGTGCGCATTTTCATAGGCTCATTGTCTTTTTTGTTTTTGCCAAACACGCCTAAATCAAGTATGATGCTCACCAAAAGCACCACTACAAAAAGCCCGTAACTCAATAATTCTATATTCATAAATAATTGCTGACCGCCAAATCGTAAAGGTAATCAAAGGCTGAATAGGCAGTTATTTATTCAGCGCTTTTCAGGGTGGCAAGTTTTATTCTGCCAATGTTTTTGGTGCAGGGTCGGCGGTAAAAAATTCAGCGCGGCTGCGCAATATTTTATCTACGTTGGTACTGTTCACCAATACAAAATCTTGGTTGTCCAACCACCCAAAATATGAATCACCGTTGTAATCTTTACCATCAACAGTCAAAATATACTTAGTATTTTTGGTAAGGCCACGGTAATAAATATCTAGTTGGCTTTGCTCGCCATTGGTAGCTTTTACGGTTATGCGCGCCATAGGTTTTTGATGCTGCATAATAGAATCTTTGTACGCATAAACATTTTCATAACCCATCACATACATCTTATCATAAAATTCAACGTACTTTTTTAGCCGTCGGGTATTAAGGGTGTCGCCAGTTGTAACAGCGGGCGTCACCGAAAGTGTAGGCACGGTGGTGATGGTATAATCATTAGCGGGTTTGTTCAAAAAATTAATGCCGATGCTAGCAATCTTGGCATTGGCAAAATTAAAAATTTGTTTGTCGCGCCAAATTTCCAAACCCGTTTTGTACCGGATACCCAAGAAAGTGCTTTGCACACCATACTTTACCATATAGGGCCGTGGCGAATTTTTACCATCAGGGCGCACGTTTAGCATCACCGTTAGGTTGTCTTTGCTTACTTCTTTGCCTACATAAAATTCGTGGGTTTTTTTATCGCCTTGGTACACTTGTACTTTAATACCAGCAGATGCCAATTGTTTGATGGCGCTGTTGTGCATGCTTTTGGGTATGAGTTGTGAGGCGTGTTGTTTTTCCAAGCCATCAAGCAAAAAATCTACCCAATCTTTTTGCGCCTTGAAGCTATCATTTATAAGCCAAGTACCGTTGGTTTGTTTGGTGAGTTTTATATTACCATCGGTAGGATCGCTGAGGAAAATTTCGGTAATATCCTCTGTATTTTTTACCTGAAAATTAGTGTCTTCTTTGGGGAATAAAGATGTCTCTTTGGTAAACGCGAAGTACGCCACAACAGCCAACACCACTAATATGCCCAGGTAAAGCAAGTTCTTTTTCATTGGGCGTAAAGGTAGGGTGCAACGGTGTGCCGAGGTTGGGAGGATTGTCCTAAAATTATTGGAAAAAGGAAATATGTTTTTAGCAAATTAATGCAACTCATACTCCACACACCTTACCTCAACATCCACCAACATTCCAAACGGCACAGAAATACTTACGGTATTCCAACAATCACCATCCGTATTATTGGGTGCTTGGGTAAGGGTGCATTTATAGGTTTTGCCCTTTAGTTCAATTTCTACGGACGAGCTATTTTGTTTTTGCGCTAATAATTTTTCAATCTCGTTTTTCTCAATTTTTGCGAAAAGCGTTTTCAAGCAAAAAGCACATAACGCTTTTTTATCTATCCAAAACATCCGGGCAGGAAAAAAATACGCCAATCGCTCTGCCGCGCTATTGTGCATCCAACCTACCTTGTGAGGGTATTTGCTATATAGTTCGAGTAGCACATCGTCGTAATCATGCTCTCTAAATTTTTCGGAAACTAAAAAATTTTGCCCATCAGCCCACGATAATTTTACATCTATATCTTGGCGTTGGAGTATTAAATCTGCCTCGCTATTGGTGTTGTATCGTTCAATATTTGTAGCCTTAAATTTTTCGCTTTTATAAAAATTATCAGCCCCATGCCCCGCACCTTTTCTTTTTTTAAACTTTTATTGAAGTGGTGCGTTGGCATAATTTTTTATTTACAATTCCACCTGGTTTGCCAATAAATTTTCAAACTCATCGCGCTTCCTAATTAGTTTTCCTTCGCCATTAGCATATAAAACTTCGGCAGGCAACAAGCGCGAATTGAAGCGCGAAGCCATTTCAAAAGCATAGGCACCCGCATTACGGAAAACCAAAAAATCACCTTCGTCAATCTCGGCAATTACACGATCCCAAGCAAAAGTGTCGGTCTCGCAAAGATTGCCCACCACGGTGTAAATCCGCTTGGTACCGTCTGGGTGCGAAATATTTTCGATGGTATGATACGCATCATAAAACATAGGGCGAATGAGATGATTAAAGCCGGAGTTTACACCTGCAAAAACGGTGGCGGGCGTTTGTTTCACCACATTAGTTTTTACTACAAAATGCCCACACTCACTCACTATATATTTACCAGGCTCAAACCAAATTTCTATTTCTTTATTATTCTCTTTTTGCCATTCGGCTAGTCGCTCACCCAACGAATTTGCCAATTCATCAACATCAGTTTCAAGTTCATCATTTCGATACGGCACTTTAAACCCACTGCCCAAATCAAGGTATTTTATCTGTGGGAAATGCTCTGCGGCTTGGAGCATTACTTCTAGCCCTTGCATAAACACATTTACATCTTTTATCTCGCTACCCGTGTGCATGTGTAGCCCTTCTACATTAATGTTAGTAGTTTTTACCACACGCTCAATATGCCGCATTTGGTGTATCGAAATTCCAAATTTTGAATCAATATGCCCAGTGCTAATTTTGTAATTTCCGCCGGCCATAATGTGCGGGTTCAGCCTAATCATAACTGGGTATGAATTGCCATACGCATTGCCCCACTGCTCCAAAATAGAGATGTTATCTATATT
>JBBSPP010000020.1:0-13431 GCA_038258625.1 Chitinophagales bacterium | reverse complement strand
TGCTTTTATATCTATATTTTTTTTACGGCAGACCTTATTGCTGAGAGTATTTTGAATGTTTACTATTTCATTATTAGCATCTCTGGTTTAATACTTTGGAATAAAAAGCAAGCCGACGAATCGTACATTAGCCGCGCCAATAAAACTAATTGGCAAATTACCGCCGGCATCATTGCAGCTTGTTTTGTAGCTATGATTGGAATTTATTTTTTTAGAGAAAAAACGGTGGAGATTACCATGAATGGCTCGCATTATGTTGACGCCACAGTTACAGCTTTTGCATTTGGCGGTACTTTTTTACTTTTAAAAAGAAATATTGAAACTTGGATTTTGCTGAATATCTCTAATCTGATAGCCATGCCGTTGCAGTGGAGCAAAGGCCTTTATCTCACCGCGCTACTAACATTTATTTTATTTACTGTGGCGGTTGCAGCATGGTTTAAATGGCGGAAGTCTCTGCAACCAAACTAACACAACATGCAGTGATATTTGCAGTGCTAGATTAATTGTATTAAATTCGAGAAATGAAATATTATAATATTCTCCTATTAGCTTTTGTATTGTCGTTTGCACAAGTAACTGAGGCACATGATTTTTTCACTTTCGAAAAGAAAAATATTGAATACAAATTAAAAAATGGTTTGTTGAATGGAGACTTTCTACAAAAATATCCAGACGGTACTATTTTAGCATCAGGAACTTTTGCCAACAACCAACGTGTAGGCACTTGGAATTTTTACAGCGTAACGGGCAAACTAATTGAAAAAAGATTGTACTTCAATAATTATGAATATGCCGTAATGAAAAAGAATTCAAAAACTTGGAAGCAATTCGACACAAATGGAGATTGGGATTTGATAAAAGAGCAAAATGTAAAATTTCAACAGCGCGTTTGCAAGTATGCATCGCAGGCACAAGACGGATTTTTAGAAATTGATAAACTCGTAAAAATTGTAAATAGCAATAAAGCAATCCAACTTTTTACCGACGGGCGATTTACGAATACTTTGGAAAAAATGAATCTCACAAATATTGTAGGTATAAAAATTAAAGAGGATTTTATCTACGACAACGAACGCGAGGTAATGTATTCCCGCCCGATTGGAATCGGATTTGTAAATGCCAATAATCAAACCGTAGCGTGGCTTTATTACCCCGAATGGATCGACATTTTTAAGGATACCAGAATTACATGGCACAATGATCACACGGGCCTCAAAACCATGTACGATGTTTTTACCCAAAGAGCTTACCCTGCAAATTTGTGCAACGAAAAAGAGAACACAATACAACAAGAGTCCATCACAGAACTGGAGTTGGAATTCGTCCATATCGAAAATATGTTCATTGTTGCGAAGGCCTAGTGCTCAATTATAACAAGATGTTTTGGGTTAGATTGCCATTGCACTTCCATATATTTTTTGTGAAAAATAATTACGATAGCAAGGCGCTCATACAAACCATACCTTTCAAAATTATCGCTTCCAGATAGCAACGTTTTACAGATTTGGACGGTTACACAAAATGTAGAAAAGTTCAATTAAATAATCAATCAAGCACCTTTGCCATGCAAATTCAGCTTAAATTCGTTGGCTAATATTTTTCTCAATGAAAATTAATATGTTAAAAATAACCTTAATGGTTATGCTTTTATTTCCGCTTGTTTCTATGGCGCAAATTGTGGAGGACGATTGGATTGAAACATCTAAAAAATATCAGGAAAAATATCCTGACAATGATGCTATCATTTTAAAGTCAACCGAACGCTATACGTTTGAAGTTGTGAACAGCAAAGCCAACCCTACTGTAAAAGCATACAAAGATGTGGCTACCGAATATATGGCGCTCAAAGACTTTAAGTTTGCACCTTTCGGTGATGGGTATGATAGTTTTAGCGATGTAAAAAGGCTGAAAGGAGAAGAGAGTTATGGCAAAAAATACAAGCAAATTGCACTACAGATAAATGACACCGAAGCCAGTGCCGACGAGCTTTTTGACCATGATGCGCGTGTGAAATACATCATTTTACCGCTCAAAACAAGAGGCATGAAATGTCGCGGGGAATACTATAAAGAGTATCAAGATGTCCGGTATTTAACCTCAACTTATTTTGCCGACAAACAGCCCATTGTAGAAAAAGAAATAATTGTTGAAGTGCCCCAAAATGTGAGTATAGACATTAGAGAATTTAATTTTGACGGTTACATTATTGACAAAAAAATAGAAACTAACGAGAAAAAAAACCTCCAAATTTATACGTACACAATAAAAAATTACGCGCCAATAAAAAATGAATTTTTGAGCCCGGCCATTGGCAAAGTATATCCTCATTTAGTATTCGAAGCCAAAAATTTTACAACGCGCGGTGGTGAAAAAATTCAATTGTTCGAATCCACCTTGGATCAGTACAATTGGTACAAATCATTGGTAAGCCAAATAGAAAATAACAATGACGGCCTACAGCCCTTAGTGGATCGCCTTACAAAAGATAAGACAACAGACGAAGAAAAAATGAAAGCTATTTTTTATTGGGTGCAGGATAATATTAAATACTTGGCCTTTGAAAGAGGGATTGCCGGCTTTAAACCCGACGCGGCCTCGAAAGTGTATGAAAATAAATTTGGCGATTGTAAAGGCATGGCCAACCTGCTAACCACTATGCTTAAAATGGCTGGTTATGATGCGCGCCTCAGTTGGATTGGTACACACTCCATTCCGTACAGCTATGATTTGCATAGCTTGGTAGTGGACAACCACATGATTTGCGCGTTGAAACACAACGGCAAAACTTATTTTTTGGATGGCACAGAAAGTTATATTGCCTTGGGCGATTACGCACAACGCATTCAAGGTAAGCAAGTGCTGATTGAAGATGGTGAAGGAAAATATTTGCTGGAAACTGTACCCACGCTGCCTAATGAACGCAATTTATATTCAGAAACAGCCGAAATAAACTTGGCAGGCGATAAGCTGGAATGTAAAGTTGCCGAGATTTATAAGGGTGAAAGCCAAACAAGTTTTTTGCAAGGGGTAAACACCGTGGCGCAAAACCAACGAGAAAAAGTACTAAAAGCTTTTTTGAGCGGTAGCGATAAAAATATTGAAATCACCAATCTTTCTACGCTCAATTTTGAAGACAGAGAAAAACCAATTGATATAAAATATGATGCCGCCGTGGCTAATAAAACAACATCGCTTGGCGATGAACTTTATGTTTCTATAGATTTTAGCAATGACTTTGAAAATTATATTATGAAAGAAGATCGAATTTCAGCCATTGAAATAAGCGATAACCTGCGAAGAAAATTTAAAAAAACATTCATCATTCCCAATAACTACGAGGTAAAATACTTGCCAAAAAAAATGACCATCAATGAGCCGAATATCAAAATGAATATTGCTTATGAGACGACCGGCAACTCAATTGTATTTACTAAAGATATTGAAATTAAAAAACAACTGGTACCGCCCAGCGGATTTGAAAATTGGAATGCGACTTTTAAAAAATTAAAAGCTATGAACAACGAGCAAATAATACTAAACAAAAAATAAACAATGAGAACATTACTTACAGCATGTTGCCTACTTATAGCACTACAATCAGTAGCACAAACGCGGGCAGAGCAAAGACGGTTAGATAGTAAAAACGAAGCATCGCTTGAGCTTTTTGACAATGATAAAGATGATGCAGATTTTTATAACTACAGCATTCCCGAAAATTTTTTGAATGCACCCGCTGTTATTTTGTGTCAAAAAAATACCTACACACATGATGCAACTCCCTACACGCTAAAATTAATTAAAGAATTTCATACCAAAATATTGGTCAATGAAAAAACAGCATTGGAAGATTTTGCTACAATTTATTTTGACATTGACATGAAGCAAGGCGATAAAATTGCCATTAAACTGCTAAAGAAAAATGGTACTATAAATGAAATCACGGCCGTAAAAGATGCGCTAAAAGTAGATAAAGGAAAAGTACCGAGCGTGTATCGAACGTATGGAAATGAAAATCAGGATTATTATAAATTGGCCATTCCTAATTTAGAGGTGGGCGATACCTTGGAGTACATATTTTTTATACACGTAAACGTGAGTACGCCCACCCGAGATGGCGGAGTAAATACATTTGCATTTTACCCTACCTATCGATATTTGAATAGTACGTATCCTGTAGTAAAACAAAAATTGCTAATTGATTTGGGTCCCAAATTATACCTATCGGCCAAGTCGATGCACGGTGCGCCTGAGTTAAAAAAAATAAATTCGGACGATCGTAAGCGGGTAGTATATTATACCGAAGATGTAAACAGAGCCGCGGTTGAAGACCAGAGATGGTTATATACGGCACGAGAAATGCCGTGCATTAAATTTCAACCATTTTATGCGCCACGTAAACCGGTAACGGATAGAAGTATTTTTTTTATAAGTGACGATGCCGAAACTATAAAATCATCGATTAGCAAAGATGATATAAAAGCGAAGGTGACCAATAAGCTACAAAAACCATTTGTAAAAAGTAGCCCTGCAGTAATTGCAAAAGCAGCTATCCTTAAAAAATTAGATGCAAGTATTAGTAAAGGTGATTCGAAAGAAAAAATTCTCGAAAGTTATCACAACTATTTGCGCTCAGAATTTCGCGAGTATGCCACACCTGCTTACGATGAATATTTTTTGGCCATGAGTATGTATGTGCTCAATAAATATGACATCCCGTTTGATATTGTAGTGGTGCCAAACCGTATAACGGCTGACAAAGAAACGGCCCTCTTTACTGATGATTTAATGTACTGCCTCCGCGTGAATGAAAAATTTATTTTCCCTACGCAGCGCAACTCGCAATTGTATGCCAGTGATATATCATACGTTGGTCAGGACGGTTGGATAGCCAAAGTAGATGACAAAGGCAAGCGCATTTTAGCGGTTGACGATATTACAATTCCCAACTCGCTTTCCAGTGAAAATCAGATAATAGATAAACTGTACATAGAAATTCAAGAAGATAATTTTGAAAAAATAAACCTAATTGATACTTGCTATTATTCGGGCCTAGCCAAGCGAACGTACACACGCTACAATAGCCGGCAGGATGAGCTGGGTACGGAAGAGGATGATACAATATTATTTGATGAAGATGAAAAAAAAGAACGAGCGCGACGCAATACGGCTAGGCGCGAAGAGCAACAACGAAAAGAAACTGAGGCCGAAAAACAAACCTACGATAAGGTAAAAAAAGAATTGGCAGAAAGCCTTAAGGAAGACTACAGCAACCTGATTGAGGTTGATACTTTCGCCATTTTAAACACCGGATCGTTTGCACCCAACACAGCGTTAGTTGAAAAAATAGATTTGGAAATTGGTGATCTTATAAAAAAAGTTGGGCCAAATTATATTGTAGAACTTGGCAAAGCAATTGGCAGCCAAGTAGAGGTAAAGAAAGATGAACAGAATAGAAAAAATGGTGTTTGGATAAACTACCCAAGCGAGTATAACAAAATTATTCGCATGAAAATACCGGCGGGCTATACCGTGGATGGCTTACAGAATTTTAATTTTAATATAGACAATGCTGCGGGAAAATTTACAAGCACCGCCATCCAAAAAAATGGCTACGTTGAAGTTGATTTTCAAAAAGTGTATAAAAAAAATTATCTTACCGCAGCCGAGTGGCCCAACTTGGTAAGCATGTTGGATGCGGCTTATGATTTTACTCAAAAACAATTAGTACTTAAAAAATAATATAACACTCTCAATAAATTTTAAAATGAACTACAACTTAAAAGCAATTATCATTTGCGCGCTATTGGCATTAGTAGCAACTAACTTAAAAGCCCAAGACGAGAAATCAAAATTTGAATACATGAAAGGCATTTCCATCATGAGCTTGGGCGATGTGGCACTTTTGGGGAAACATGTAAAATATAACACCGGCTATAATAACAGTGGCGATATGGATACGTTATTTAAAAAAGTAAAAACACCAGTTCTAATTTCATTTTTGACCATTGGATTTAATAATCAGTTTGTGGTCAAAAAGTTTGGCGACGATAAAAGTTTGAGCGTAAATGTTTTTCCTACTGTAGCATTATCTTTTACCGTACGGCGCGCAGTGAGTTTTACCCTGCCCGTTTTTCTACAATTTAATAGTGGCAATGTATCCACTTTTGATACCAAAAAGGAAACAGGCTTTACGGTAGGCGTTGGCGCGGAATACGTCAATGTTGGTTTGGTAAATCTTGCAGGGACTGCGGAGGATGATTTTTTGTTTGACGATAATCTTGGCGTACAAGGCTACGAGGCTATTTCGTACATTCAGCCGGCAGCCAATATTGGGTATCGTTTTTTTAATAAAAATGAAATAGCACGCGAATTAAATTTCAGGTATAGCTTTAAAACGATTGATACATACGCGGCATTTGGTCAATTACCCGCCGGCGAAACGAGTGCTCTCAGTCAATGGTTTCGGTTATCTTATATTCGGTACATCGGATATTAAAAAAATATTTCCCGTCCCGTTTTTTAAATTAATTTCGTAATGAACAAGTTTTAGAATTTATTTTTTCTACTTGCGCATCTTCTTTTTGATTAAAAAAAATATACTACTATGGACAAAGTAACTTCATTCGATTGGTCACGAATTTTTTTAGGAGACCAGCCTATTTTCTTCTTTGGAGAATTGCTTTTACGTGTTTCAATTATTTATATTTTGGCATTACTGTTATTACGGTTGGCCGGTAAGCGATCGCGCGAGCAGCTAACTACCATTGAGCTACTGCTCGTCATTGCCTTAGGATCAGCCGTAGGCGATGTCATGTTTTACCCCAGCGTAGCCATTGTATATACTGTCATCGTAATGTTGGTACTCATACTGTTACAATTAATTATTGAAAAACTAAAACGCAAATATCTGTGGTTTGATAAATTTGTAGATTATACCCCTACGCTTATCATAAAATATGGCGAATTTATAGAAAATAATTTAGGCAAAGAAAACCTCACCCGAGCCGAAATTTACAGTTCTCTCCGCCTTGAGGGCATTCGTAATATGGGCGAGGTAGAGTATGCTTATCTCGAAATTTCTGGCCAAATAAGCGTGTTTACTTTTGAAAAAGGAAAAGAAAAAAATGGCTATGTATTAGTACCGTATCAGCCCGAATAGGGTCTTTATTGATTACAAAAAATAGTTACTTTATAAAATGAGATATCTCCATTTCATTTTTTTTGACGATCAAAAAGGTTTTTATGTACACCATACCAATATTGCATTGCTCTACGTTTTAGCAAGAAGTTTTTTTTAAGAAATTACTATGCAATAAATTGCCCATCATGAAAGTGGTAAAAAATAATTGGATCGTCACAACTACACTTTTTTTGTATGCTATACTGTTGTGCATGACCATTATTTTTTACCAAGAAAGACTAAATATTGATTCAAGCTACTATTTTTTTAAAACTTTGAATCGAGGTTTTTTTTATATCGAACATCAGCGGTATGTACTTGCGATAGCCGAGTTGCCAGTGGTGCTGGGTGGCTGGTTGGGGTTATCCCTAAAGCATATTGTCGTGCTCTATTCCGTATGGCATGTACTATTTTTTTTCTTAATAGGCGCTTTGCTATTGTACCACTACAAAAAAACGAGTTACATTTTGCTCATGCTTAGTTTGCAAACTATTGGAATTTTGTACAGCTTTGTCAATCCTATTTTTGAGCTGTATTATGGCGTAGCATTAGCTGCTTGGTTATACATAATATTAAAAGAAAATAGCAGATTACATCCTAGGCATTATATAATGTTGGCGGTGCTTAGCTTCTTTATCATAAGTAGTCATCCCTTTAATATTATATTGTACGCTGGTATAATTGCCACAGATTTTATTCGTAGAAAAAAAAATGTTTTACCTCTCACGGCAATTTCTTTGGTGCTTATTTTTTTGCTGACAAAATCTCTTTTTATCAGCGATTATGAACAGGGTAAAATATGGTGGACATTTAATTTTGCGCAGAACAAAACGTATGAAAACCTATTTACATTATCCTATTGGCAACAGCATTTGCTATTTCTGTGGCGTCATTATTTCGATTGGCTATTGTTGGTACCATTATTTTTGGTTGTAGGATTTCGGTATCTTTCAAGCATTGTTTTCCTGATAACCGTCTCCCTTTTTGTTTTAGTTGTTGGGTTCGCACACTTGAGTTTTACCATGTTGGCTCCTAGTGGTTATGCCGAGCAAGTATTTTTTATTAGTATTCCGGTTGTACTTTTTTGTTTATTTATTGAAATTTTGCCATTGGTAAAAAATTATTGGCTTGTTAGAAGTATTCCTCTAGTTATTTTTTTTCTTGTTGGTATGCGACTTTACAAACAGTACAATCTTGGTAAAGATTATAGCCAACGAGTCGTATGGATACAGCAACAAACTATGCGCGCTATGGAAAACAATAATTGCAAAGCGCTAATTTTGGTACCTGAAAATGCTAACATATCTCATTATTTGGGGTGGGATATCCCCTTTACATCAATGGTATATAGCAGTATGCAAAAAGGTAAAAGAACCTTTAGCATTGTACCCATGCATGTGGGTGATAGTAACTTTTTTTATAACATCGCAGAGTCAACATATTACTTCCGTCTTGAGGAAATTATGCCAATGGCAGAGCTAGACAACCATTACTTTGATTTTTGTGCACAAGAAAAGTATAGGTTTGTTCGGTAAAAATGTTGATGTGCTACTCCGTATTACGATTATTTTTTCTAGCGAATTTTTGCTCAAAGAACTTCACAAGCTTAGGCGTAAAGTAACCATAAATTAAACCACTACCTAGCCACCATAATAAATGAAAGAACATATTTTTTGCCACAAAACCATCGCCCTTTGCCCATGGGTAAAATACACCCACAACCAAAAACATAATTAGGCCCCAAATCAGTCCATCGATTATCCAACGATAGGGAGAGTTTATATATTTATTTACATTATTGTTATTCATCATTTGCTGAAGTTATAATTGAATTATTCAATTTCAACATTCTCACCTCCCCGAATTCCACGCTCAGTCTTTACCAATTTACAACAAGCATTATACAAGTCATGCTCAAAAAATAACCACCAATCATTTTCAAAAGCTTCGGGGAGAATCAATTCTTTTTCGTTTAAAGTTTCAAGCGGGTGCATATCATAAGCCATTACCCACGGCATAGAAATATGACTTTTGGCAGGAATTAAATCAGCGCAATACAAAATATTTTGTCCGTTATAATTTATCACCGGCAGCATCATAGCTTCGGTGTGGCCGTGTACAAATTTTATTTTTATGTTTTCAGAAAACTCTATGTCTTGTTTTTCTTCTACAAATTTTAGTTGCCCACTTTCTTCAATGGGCAAAATATTTTCTTTTAGGAAAGATGCTTTTTCTCTAACGTTCGGTTCAGTGGCCGTTTTCCAATGGCTTTTGCAACTCCAATATGTAGCCTTTGGAAATTGTAATTTTAATTCCTCTCCATCTTTTACAACCGCCCCACCACAATGGTCAAAATGTAAATGTGTCAAAAACACATCCGTAATATCATCCGTCGCAAATCCTTTTTCATTCAAAGATTCCATCAACGTTTTGCCCGAAGGATAATAGTATCCAAAGAATTTTTCGCTTTGCTTGTCGCCCATGCCCGTATCAATTAATATTTTTCGATCGCCATCTTCTACGAGTAGGCAGCGCATGCTCCATGTCACCATATTATGATCGTCGGCGGGGTTTTGTTTGTGCCACATGCTTTTTGGTATCACGCCGTGCATGGCGCCACCGTCTAGTTTAAATTGTCCTGCGTCTATTGCGTGGATAGTCATAATTGTTTATTTGTTTATGCGTTTATTTATTAATACGGATTATTAAGTTTATAAGGTTTATCTGCTTTTCCAAATTAAACTCTAGTCTCCAATCTTTCCCCTCTTAGCCTGTCCCGCCTTTGCGGGAAGAGGGGGCTAGGGGGTGTGTCCTGCGCTGGGATTTTCTTTCCGCAACAAAGTTACCAAAATCAAACACCCCACAATGAAATATACCATCAAAGCCAGAGTAGATTGTCGCATGCCGCCCATTGTCTGACTCACCAAACCAAAAGTAAGCGTACCAATTACGATACCCACTTTTTCGCACACATCATAAAAACTAAAGTAGCTTGCCGTGTCCTTCGTTTCGGCAGGTAGCATTTTGGAATACGTACTGCGCGACAAACTTTGAATACCACCCATTACCATGCCCACCACAAATGCTAACACATAAAATTCTGTAACCGATTTTACAAAATACGCGCCTATACAAATGCCAATCCAAATAACAATCAGTATCAAAAGCGCTTGAATATTTCCCAATCGTTTTGACACTTTTGCAAAAAGCCAGGCACCCAAAATTGCCACCAATTGTATTATTAAAATCGTGGTAATGAGTTCGGCCGTTTCCATTTTTAGTTCGTCTGTTCCAAAATAGGTGGCCATGTACATAACCGTTTGCACGCCCATATTAAAAAAGAAAAAGCCCAATAAATATCTTTTGAGTCGTGGCTGATCAATCAACTGATGCCAAACTTTTTTTAATTCTTTATAACCGTCCCACAGTTTTAAGCTAGAGGGAACGCTTGGCACATCGGGCAATCCACGAAACGTAATTTGCGAAAACCCAAACCACCAAAGCCCAACACCTACAAATGATAAACGTGCAGGCAAACTACTTTCTTCGTATATCAAAACAAACACCAAACATACCACCATTAGTATTACGCTACCAATATAACCCATTGCAAAACCGCGCGCACTCACGGAATCTTGTGTTTCTTTACTCGCAATTTCGGGGAGATAAGCGTTATAAAAAACCAAGCTGCCACAGTAGCCAATTGACGCCAGCATACTAAAAGCCAAGCCAAAATACAAACCAGTTTCTTTAGTAAAAAAGAAAAGAGCTACGCACGAGAGCGACCCCACGTAACAGAAAAATTTTAGAAAACTTTTTTTATTCCCGCGGCTATCGGCAATGCCCGAAAGTATAGGTGATAGAAAAGCAATAATTAAAAAAGAAAGCGAAATAGAATAGGCGGCTATGTCTCCCCGCTTTAATTCTGCGCCAAACATTAGTACCTTTTCAGGTATCATGGCAGCATAATATATTGGAAAAATTGTAGAAGTAATGACGAGCGAGTACGCACTATTTGCCCAGTCATAAAATGTCCATGCGCGGATTTGCTTTTTGTCGTTCATACTGAAATTTCGGTACTAATGTAATAACGAATCAGTACATGTTCATATTTTAATTCATCAATCGTCCATTCCATTTCGCAAACTCACCCTCAAACTTCGGCAAACTTTTGGGCTGTTCAAATTTTGAAACATAGCTACTCAACGCATTCAGGAAAGCTATTAAATCAGTCTTTTCTTTATCTGTCAAATTTAGTTCATCACTTGCCAAGGTTTGATGCTCCAACTTAAAGCCCCAACCATTACCGCCACCATCATTGTAAAAATCTACCAATTGCTCCAAGGTTTCGAATACGCCGTTGTGCATATAGGGCGCGGTATATTTTACATTACGCGCAGTTGTTGTTTTATGCGAAAATTTATAAAAATCCGTTTGTTCTTTCATGTTTAAAAAACGGCCAATGTCCGTGTCTGCTTTGGCAATTTTTTTGTCGGCATTATTTGGCACACCTAGCACTTCACTTTCTGATTCTATATAAAAAGGTGGCACAAGCCCAGCGTAGGTTGGACCAAAATGACAAGTGGCGCATTGGCCTTTTCCGTAAAAAATATTCATACCATCATAAACGAGTTGTGAAATTTTTTCCTTCTTGCCTACCATATAGTTGTCAACTTCAGTATCAAAATCAGTCAGTACGCTTACGTAGCTAGCCAATGCTAGGGCTACTTTTTGATACGTTATCGCTTCTTTACCAAATGCATTTTGAAACAACTTTTTATAGCCGGCACTGTAATTTAATTTCTGCCCGACGTCTATCGGATTGGTACCCATTTCTTTTTCGCTTATCACTACATGCTCTATTTGATTTATTAAATTTTCTGTTCGCAAATCATAAAAATATTTTTCTGCGTACACGGCGTTTAATAATCCGGGCGCATTTCTGTCCACCGTATCCTTGCCGTGGTGCGTAATGCTTTTTGTTTTACCATCGCTAAATGCCATTTTTGGATTATGACAACTGGCACAAGAAACAGAAATACTCGCCGACAAAACAGGGTCGTAAAAAAGCGTTTTGCCCAAGGAAATTAAATTTGCCGAATCTGCATCTGCAGGAAAAGCAAAAAAGAATTCTTTATCTAACAATTGTTCATTAATTAAATTTTCCGCCAAAAGATTTACGCCTAAGTGCTGATTCGTTACTTCGTAATACGTTTCATACCCGCTTAGCTTGTGAAATTTCACCACTTCAACAAATAGCGGATTTAAATAATTACGAATAAAATCGACTCTATCAAATGTTTCAAAATTTGTTTCGGCACCTATAAAATTTTGCGCACCTAAAAAACTGTTTTTAATTTTTAAACAAGCATCGTATAACTTTTTGTCACCAGCAAAAGCCTGGGCATACATTTCAAAACCAAAAGCTAATGAAGACAAACTAGCTTGCATATCCGCAAACGGATTGAGCGAACCTGGCACATCAAAACCCGATGAAGAAATATAAGCCAAGCGTACAACAGCCAATTTTGAAGCATCAAAAAATTGTTGGTCTCGGAGGCCGATTGATTCTTTGGTGGGTGGCAAATTACTTTTTAACTCCGTTATTAAATCTAGTAGTGCGACGCGGTTAACCTCATCCTCAAATAATTCTTCATCTATGCGCTGTAAGCCTTTGGGCTGGACGATTGTAAGTTCTGCCGCATTGGGCAATACCTTTGGTAGCGGCGCGCCATTTATAAATTGGGTTACAAATTCTCTATCCAAAAATGCCCAAATAAATTCTATTTTTTTGAAGGCAATACGCATGGTTGTGTATTGCTTTTTTAAATCATCAGTTGTGCCATTTTCATTTTTCAATTCCGTTTCGAAACTGCTAACCGCTGTGCGAAATTCTGCGTAATCGGCAAAGTATTTAGTTTCTATTTTTTGAATTGGTGAAACTTCTTTTTCAATTTGAAAGGAAAAAACTGCCGTCAATCCTATTATAAAAACGGCAATAAATAAAATTCTATTTTTCATAAAAATATTTTCATTTTAAAATAAAAAACAGTTGCCAGCAAAAAACTTTGCGCCCTTTCAATACATCAAAAAAATTTTCCAAAATTGCTTTGCGCTTTTGCGACTTTGCCGTTTTCTGCCTTTAGTGTGGGTTCGATAAATCTTAATCCATGTAAAATTTATAAGGCAAAAAAATAACCAAGAAATGAAAAACAAAATAATTTTTACAGCACTATTTCTTACAAGTC
>JBBSPP010000019.1:0-13960 GCA_038258625.1 Chitinophagales bacterium | reverse complement strand
TTTTCTATCAGGTAATGGGCATTGCTGGTTTTTCCTTCGGGCAGAATAATTTCGTTTTTGGCAAACTCAATTTTTGTATGCGCGGCAATTATCGCATCGTAATCTTCTTTTTTGATAGAAGGATGATTATAAATATTTTGGAAAAAAGATGGGGACATTTTTTGTGCTGTCGACTATTGTTTCAAAAATTTCTTTTTGTAAGATTTGTTGGCAATGCTGATGAGAATGATACCTACAAGTGTGGGCACCAAAAAGTTGGCGGTATTATTTTTGAATAGGTTTTGGATAGTAGTAAAAGCAGTTACGGCAGCAATAAAAGAAATACACATCCTTTTAAAATGCTCAAAGTACCAATCTAGTTTTCCGTAAATTTGTTTTTCTAGTGGTTTGTGCAGGGCATATTTAAAAATATCTTTTGTAGTAGCAAAAAGAAAAAGCCCGCCGAAAATAGCAAATATGATTGAAAAAGAATTTTCTCCTTTCAGAAAAAGCGTAACGGCATAGTACAACATAACTATGGCGCAGATGCCGCCCGAAACAAAAATTATTTTTTCAAATAACCGCATTGCATTATTTTTTAGGTGTCCAATACGCGTACCAGTCAACGCAAAATAAAAACCAAACAAACCAATAATAGTAATTAAAAGTCCACCAAGATATGCACCGGATACAAGCAGGATAAGCCAACCATAGAGATAAACTTGTCCGATCATTATATGTAATTTGCCGCCCTTCTTTAATACAATTTGTAATAGACCTGTTGTAAAAACAGTAATCCCGATGAAGGAGTGAAAAAGTAGAATGGTTTCGTCTGTCATATTACGGTTTAAGTATTCCATCAAATATATATCTACAAAATAAGGAATGGCTACCTTCAATTTGTTTTATGTTTTGTTTGTCTTAGCAACCAAAAAAAAATTCGCAACAATCACAATAATATTTTCAGCTAACTTTATAAAAAATTATAATTATGAAAAAGTTCACGCTATTATTTTTAGCACTATTTATTTTAGCATCGGCTTTTGCACAAATCAAAAAAGATTCTACTTATGGTTTTACCGTAACCCAAAATAAGCAATACGGCACGGCAATAAACTTCAAAGGCTGCGTGCAAGATTTGTACTGCGACATTTACAAACCACTTAATAATGATACCGCGCGCCCAATAATTGTGTTGATACACGGCGGAGGATTTATAGACGGCGCAAAAGACGCACCCGAAATTGTAGCCCTCGCCACACGAATGGCCAGCCGCGGATATGTGGTGGCGAGCATTCAATACAGAATGGGCATGCATTTGCGCGCAGGCAGCCCAACTACAACTTGCGCATTTGGTGCCATTACCATGTCGCCCTGCGCGTATGCTTTAGACTCTATAGAATTTTACCGAGCAGAATATCGCGCCATGCAAGATGCAAAAGGAGCGATTCGCTATATGAAAAATAGAAATGGCCTCGACTCAAGCTGCGCAGACAATACATTTGTAATGGGGCACAGCGCCGGTGCCATCACATCTTTGTTGGCCGCTTTTTTAGATAAAAATTCTGAGAAACTTCCTTTCACTGATAGCATTTCCCCGGCACCTGCAACTACAAATCCATGTACAGATAATAATCCTTGTAACTCCACCAGCCTTGACCGACCGGCCCTGGGCAACATACACGGCACAATAGAACTTGCCGGCCATGACGAAAGTATAAAAGGTGTTTTTGCATTTGCGGGCGCACTTCCCAATGTAGAATTGTTGGATAATAATAATGATTCGTTGCTCGTTTATACATTCCACCAAGATTGCGATCCGATCGTTTATTACAAAAAAAGAGCCCTATTGCAGGATGTGAATAGCTGTATGGTTTGTGGTGGATGTTCGGGTTTGACATTGACATCGGAGCATTACGGTAATCAATCCCTAGCAGATTCTATCTCCGCAAATTATCCAAATTACAAATTACAAACGGATTTTATTTACCGAAACAATCCTATAAATTGTTACTACGGTTTTGCATTCCCTGATGGCGCTACCTGCCCCAACCTTGCTGATTGCCCAAACTGTGCCAATAATAATTATCACACTTGCCACGATATTATTAATGTGAACGCGCGCATGGACACCCTAGCTACATTTTTATTTAATAATATAAAACCCTGCGGAAATACAACGGTTGG
Source organism: Chitinophagales bacterium (assembly GCA_038258625.1). Lineage (GTDB taxonomy): Bacteria > Bacteroidota > Bacteroidia > Chitinophagales > Chitinophagaceae > JAGNRR01. The sequence continues at coordinate 11,794 of JBBSPP010000019.1, read as the reverse complement.
AATAAACAATTATGAACTCAGCGATAAAATAAATTGCTACCCAAACCCCGCAAAAAGCGAATTGAATATTTCGTCATTGTCGGCAAGTTTATCATTTTCGAGAATTGAAATTTTGAATTATATTGGCGAGCGAATTGCACGTTTTGATACTAGAACTGTGATGGCAAAAACGATTGATATTAGTCAGTTAGCAAGTGGTTTGTATTTTGTAAAAATTCAAACTAAGCAAGGCTTGGTGTTGAAAAAGTTTTTGAAGGAGTAAAGCTTATTTAATTTCAAATGATTTTTCTAAAATCATTTTGCATTATTCATAGTCCAAATAATAGCCTGCTCTTTTGTAGACCTAAAAATCGTATGGTGTTTTTCGTTTTTCTGGGGAGAATATTTCCAGTTTAGCGTAGTAATATTTTTTGCTTTTATAATGGCCGCGAGTTGGGCCACCGTCTTAAAAATAACTTTTTCGCTTGAGCCTGCAAACCAAAATGTTTTTTGCCCAGAGGGAAAATTATCTAATTTTTCGGCGGCAATTTTTACCAAGTACTTATCGTTCCACCATAGGGATGGATCAAAAGCAATGTAGAAGTCAAACATATTGGGCTTTAGCAAAAAAGTTTCGGTTACAAAAAGCCCTGCTAGCGATTCGCCTATGATGCCTTTTTTATTTGTGGTTCTATACTGCATATTTATTTGGGCAACTAATTCATCATTTATAAATTCTCTAAACTGCTGCGCACCACCCACCACGGGTGCAATTTCTTTATCCTTCTCTATATCGGTTGGCCCCGTCAAATCTTTTCTGCGCTGTGTATTCTCAATGCCTACCAATATTATTGGTTCTATTTTTTTTGCCTTTATAAGTTGATCCAAGGTGTTGGCTACGTGCGGAAAATCTTCTTCAACGCCACCATCGGGCATATACAAAACAGGCAAAGCTGCTGTGCCCGTTTTGTATTCGGGCGGAGTCCACACGTTAATTGTTCGTAGCTCGCCCACTTTTTCAGATTGGAGGGTAAACGTTTTGTGCTCGGGTATAGCATCCGTATTTTGTTGCGCATTGGCAAAATTTACAATTGCGCAAAAAGCAAGAAGTAATATGGAATAGATTATTTTCATAAGACTACTATTTATTTCGAAAAAAGCTAGCTAAATATTTCTGGTAAAAATACACGCAATTTTTAATAAAATATTTTTGAGTAAAAAACTCAATTCAGTGGAACAATTTTTACGAATTTACCAAGCATGCAATTCACAGTTGTTCTGCACAATTTTTGAAGAACAATTACTTCAAAAAATTATGTCTTGATGATTGAAATCCATTCAGTCAATTTTTGTTCATTCTGAAAACGAGCTGGGGTGGGCAAACAAGAAAAGCATATATGGTGCTCCAAACAAATTTCTTTTATCCGATCTATTTGGGCTTTCATATTTGGAATATCGCTAAAGCTTTTACGAGTAAAGAAAACCTCTTTTAAATTCGGATGTTTTTTCAAAACCAATTCCAAATCTGTCCATTTAGTAACTTTACTGTCCAGATAACTGTCTGCATAGTTTGTTTCTTCGCCACTTTCTACGGTTACTTCCTCAATAATATCCGCAAAGCCAATATTGTATTTCTGCATAAATTTTTCTTTTTCAGATACACTCAAACTTTTTAATTCTTTATAACCAAAAACTTTTGGCAACAAATTCCATAAGAAATTTTTGCTTCTTCCATAAAAAAATTCAGCCGGATTACCAGGCGTGTCAGGATTAAAAGTTCCTAGCATAAGAATTTCAATATTCTCGTTGTTTTTATAGGTTCGAAATTTGTGCAGTACAGTTACCATTCCCAATTATTTTGTTTTGGCTAAAGTAATTCTTTATCAAAATTTACTTTGAATAAGAAAAGGGAACTAAAAAATCATTTAATTAAAACTAGCCCGAAAAGCCAAAGGCGAAGCATTTGTTTTGGCCTTGAATAATTTGCTAAAAGACTGCGCATGTTCAAAACCTAGGGCGTACGCTATTTCACTCACCGACAAATCGGTGGTGGACAATTGTTCTTTTGCTTTCGCAATTAGTTTGTCTTGCACAAATTGTTTGGTGCTTTGGCCCGTCAATGTTTTTAGTAAACGGCTCAGGTAATTTGGCGAGAGGTGCAAGGCTTCGGCAATTTGCTGTACAGTTGGGATGCCGTTTTGTGCAGCGGTGTCACCGTCAAAATACATAGATAAAAATTCTTCTAACTCACCGAGCGTTTTATGATTACTAATCTTGCGCGTAATAAATTGTCGCTGATAAAACCGCTCAGCATAAGTAAGCAATAATTCCAACTGCGCGATGATTACGTCTTGGCTAAAATTATCAATATTGGCATGGTACTCTTGCTCAATGTTTTGCATAATGGCTATCAGCATCGCTTCTTCTTTTTCCGAAAGGTGCAAGGCTTCGTGTAAACTATAATCAAAAAAATCGTACTGCGTTATTTTTTTTGCCAGCGATGTATTCCACAAAAAATCAGGGTGAACAATCAGCAACCAACCCGAATGATTTATAGCCTGTGTGTCTTCGGTGTCGATGCGCATAATTTGTTTGGGCTGCATAAATGCCAACACGCCTTCGTCAAAATCATACTCCTGCTGACCGTATCGCATTTTTCCATGAAATACTTTTTTGAGTGCCACGGTATAATAATCAAACATGATGCTGCCTATTTTATTTTCGCCGCTGTGCGTTTTTATATCATCAAAACGCACCACACTTACCAACGGATGCTGCGGCTTGGGCAAGCCCATAAGTTGATGATATTGCGAAATGGATTTTATGTGGAAGGGTGGTTTGTTTGGCATGGTTTCTTTACTATTTTAAAATTCAAAACTAAATAATTTATTTTTCGTAGCATTCGTTCAAACTTTCACCCTCTTGGGAGTGTGGAAGTTGAGCACTTCAATTTGAAATAAAAAGTTTATTTGGTGGGTTTCTTAAATATTCTGCCCACCCGAAACTTCAATGCGCTGCGCATTAATCCACTTGGCATCATCGGTACAAAGGAAAGCAACTACGCCGCCAATATCAGTAGGTAAGCCTACACGGCCTAGCGAAATTGTGGAAGCAATGTGCTTATTCAAATCTTCATTATCGCGCACTACGCCGCCGCCAAAATCTGTTTCAATAGCGCCGGGTGCAACAATATTTGAGCGGATACCTGATGCACCTAATTCTTTGGCTTGGTATTTCGTAAGTGTTTCCATGGCGCCTTTCATAGCTGAATAAGCCGCATAACCAGGCAATGCAAAACGCGTAAGACCAGTAGAAATATTTATGATGCCACCGCCGTCATTCATCAACGGTAACAATTTTTGCGTCAAGAAAAATGCTCCTTTAAATTGAACGTTTACCAATTGGTCAAACTGTTCTTCGGTGGTTTCGGCGTAGTTGGCATAAATTCCGATGCCGGCATTGTTTATCAAATAATCAATTTTATCGGTCTCAAAATTTGCTTTTAAACCAGCTGCTAAAGTTTTCGCGAAGGCATCAAACGTTTTCGATTGCGCTACATCCAATTGTAGTGTAAACGCTTTTTGACCCAACGCTTTTATTTCCGACACTACATTTTCTGCCTCCTCTTTTTTGCTGTGGTAAGTGATGATTACGTCCAAGCCTTTGGCGGCTAATTGGAGTGCCATGTTTTTTCCTAGTCCGCGGCTTCCGCCGGTTACTACTGCTATTTTTGTTTTCATGCTTATAATTTTTATAAATTAAATAAAGTTTTAAGTCCTTCTTTTAAAGTCGAAGGCTTGCGTCCAAGTTTAATTTCTAGCTCATTAGTTACTGCCCCTTCCTGTCCGTTTTTAATGTCTGTATTAAAATCAATTATTTTTTGAACTACAAAAGGCGGCATGCCTTTTTCGCTCATAATTTTTTCAAAGGCTGGAATTTCTATGGCCGTGTATTTTACTTCCTTGCCCGAAAGCTCGCTAAGTGCATCTGCCACATCGTAAAAACTAAAAGCTTCGCTACTCGTAAAACTATACGTTTGATTTTCAAAATTTTCTGTTGCCAACACATTTGCCATCGCCTCGGCCTGCTCGGCGCGCAGTGCGTAGGCTACTTTGCCATCGCCCGCGGGCATAGCAATTCCTTTTTCAAAAACTTGTTCGCCTACAAATATTGGCACTACATCCATGTACAACGCATTTCTAAAAATAATATAATTGAGCCCGCTGGCTTTTAAATAATCTTCGGTTTCAAAATGCTCGGTCATTAATTTATTGGCGAGCGAATTTATATCTGCCAACGAACGGCTGGTGTAGGCAATATTTTTAACGCCCATTTTTACTGCGGCGTCCACCACATTTTTGTGTTCTTGCATTCTGTCGCCTTGGTCGCCGGCTGATATTAGTAAAACGCTGTCAACGTTTGTCATCGCTTTTTCCAATGACGATACATCGGTATAATCTCCGAGGTATGCATTACAACCCTTGGCTTCAAATAATGCTCGTTTTTCTTCGTTGCGAGTGATGATGGCAATTTGATTTGTGTCTAAATTTTTTAATAATGTTTTGATTACCGCGCCGCCCATTTGGCCAGTTGCACCGGTGATTAATATTTTTTTCATCTCTTTTGTTTCGGCAAAGATGGGTTGTGGCAATTTGGTAGATGTGTTTAAATCTTGCTTTGGAGTAGCCAGATTATGCGGATGATGTAATTATTAAAACACAAGTAGACCGTCTTAGACCAAAATTTCCCGAATCAAATTTTCTATCTTGGTATTAGAAAACTGCTTGCGGAATTTAATTTTTATGGCATCGCCAAAAAATTGTTCTGCGTGTCTTATTTTTTGTTTTTCTTCACCGCTCAAACTTTCTTCATCCCTATTTTTTGTTTCTACGATAAAGTATAATTTTTTTGTTTCATCATTAAAATTCAGGACGTATGCAAAATCAGGCGAATAACTTTTGCCACCGGCAACAGGAATTTTTATTGAGTTTTTAGGGATTTTTGTAAACACAATTACCTCCTTTACATTCTGTTCAATATTTTCTTTTTCTAGTATTGAATCATAAAAAAGTTCTTCTAACAAATAACTATCGGCCACTTTGTTTTCGGAATATAATAATCCTACATCGGATGCTGGCACTTCTTTCAGAACCTCGCCCGATGAATTGGTAAATTTTGTTGGATGAATTTCATTACTCACCTTTTGATATTCTATACCAAATTTGTCAAGGGCGTTGTACATCAAGTAATTTTCAAACTTTTGTTTTATAATTCTGATAGTGGTATTGTTCAAATAGTTATTTATATCCACTTTAGATTCTATAAAAGATTGGTGCACCGTTTTTATATTAATATTTAGCATTTGGGTTAACTCTTTCAGAAAGCTGCTATACTTCATGGTAGAAATTGGCGTTGCCACCATACCGTAAACCGATGATTCTTCTCGCACCTCGGCTCGGTTATCTTTTATTTCAATCTGCGCTGTGCGCTCTTGTATTCCTTCTATAGAAAATTGTCCTTTTTGTTCATTCAAAAAATTGATGAATAAGGTTTTAAAATCTTCTTCCGTGTCAAATTTATATTCCAGTATTACTTTCTCATTTAGTTTTTCCCACAGTTCTTTCAGCTCGCCATATTTTTCTGTTCGTAGGCTTACTTGCTTTTTTGGGTCGCTTGCTTTTCTTACTTTGTTTGAGTTTACGCCCGTAAATATGTTGGGGTAGTTCGTTTTTATAAATTCAAAACCACCTTCTTTAAATGTGTTGCTTCTGGTTACCACATTGTTTTTATCGAGGGTATCAAATAGTTGATCTTCGGTCAAGTTGTACAAATCACATATTTTCTTTATGGTATTTTCATCTAGTTTTTCGGGTACGTCTTCTATTGAAATCGCGCCTGATTTTTCGTTTATTTCATTCACCAATTTATCTACAAAATCACTCTCTGTAAAATCAACAAAATAGTTCAGAAAAAATTGTTCATCCTTTACCCGATTGCCATGTTCATTTACGGGCAACCTTAAACCTCTACCCACCTCTTGCAATTTAGAAATATCACTACCGCTACTTCGCAACTTACATATCTGAAACACATTGGGGTTATCCCACCCTTCGCGCAGTGTCCATTTTGAAAATATAAAACGGCGAGGATTTTCAAGTTCAAGCATGGCTTGTTTATCATGCAATATTTCATTTATTTCTTTTTCTATCGCCTCGTCTTTTTCCGAGTTGTCTTTGCTAAAATATCCGCCATGGGTTAGGCTTACATCTTGCAATGTTTTTTGTAAGTAAGATTTATAAAAAGGGTTGGCTTCTGTTTTTAATAAAGATTCCACTTCGGCTTTTATTAATCGCTCCACGGTGGTTTTTATATACCCATCATCGTTTCTGTACTCCTCTATATTATCAATAAAAAATAGAGTAAGTGGTTTTATTTTCACGGTGCGGGTCAGCAATTCTTTTTCAATTTCAAAATGACTTTTTATTGCCTTTTGAATCATAATTTCTTGCAGCTTGGCAGCATAAGAATATGGGTTTATTTTATCGCCCTTGGCTAATTCTATTCCGTTTGATAATACCACTTTGCTACTGTTTAGACTTTCAATGTACAAATCTTCCATGGCTGCATGCACGCGCTGCATACTTTCTTTTTTGGCGAGCTTAGTGATTTCCTTTTTACCGTTTTCTACCAGTTCAAACGTAGCTTCTTTACCATTGGTTGCGTTTAATTTTACCAAAGCATTTTTGCCACTTTCAAAACCATTAATGTGCGCTATGACACCTTTTACCAAATTACGATTAAACGAATCTACCGCTGTCAATGTGTAAACAAGGTTGTGATAATCCTTCACTTTTTTGGTCACAATTTTGCCCGATAAACTATCTCGGTGTTTTATATCTTTATCAGGAAACGTGGCACCGTATCGCAATATAAATTGCGGTTTCATTTTAAGAATATTGTCCCACGTAACGGTGGCTTTTGAAAACTTGTGGGGTTCGTCAATTATCATAAACGGTTTCACCGCCGCAATGGCTTCTACAGGAATGGTGTATTTATCAAACAAGCCTTTGTCAAAAGCTTTGCGCATGGTTTCGGAGTTTATCATGCCAGCGTTTATTACCATTACCTGCACACTGTTTTTTTCGTACACCCCGGCGTTTATAAATCTAACCACCGCAGGCGGCATAAACGATTTTTTGTTTTTACTCCCTTTTTTACTTTCTACAATGTGCAGTTTTATTGTTTTGTCGTACTGCTCTTTAAAATGATTTCGAGCACTATCGCTTTTTAAAAAATTGATGGTACCTGCTTTTATAGATAGTGTGGGTACCACTACTATAAATTTAAAAATGCCGTAGTTTTTGTTTAGCTCAAAAATTGTTTTGGTATATGTATAGGTTTTGCCCGTGCCAGTTTCCATCATTATATCTATAATGTTGCTACGGCCGTTTCGCTTTTGGTCAAATCCATTGCGTTCCTGAATGCCGCGCAGGTTGCTTACATATTCATAATCTGCCTCGTAATCCATCACTGGATTCAAAAATTGCTTGTCAATTCCCTCGGCTGGGTTGATGCCCACATTTTTAAAAACGTCCACGGTACTATCTACCGCTTGGGTTTGGTGCGTTAGGCTTTTTTCAAAATTAAATCCCTTCATAATTAATAGCGCGTTATAAAATCTATATCAATATTTTTTTTGTTGGCGTACGATTTTATGTTCTCACTTATTTCGCGCAGGTTTTTGCTTTCAAAATGATAACCAAAAGCAATGATAGATGTTGGGTTAAAATTTGGGTCGCTATCTATTTTTTCTAATAATAATTTGAGGTGGTTGGTTACAAAACCTTTGTGCATGAGGTACAGTTTGCCATTGCAATATTGCGCGGGGTACTCACCTAGCTGCGCTGCTTGCACCGCCGATGTGAGCGCTGCGCCGTCGTATGTTTTCCAGGTTACGAGCAGTGCTTTTATATCGGCCTCACTTAGTTTGCGCTCGTCAAACAGGAGTACTTGTTGTTCGCTTAGCTCATCAGCTTCAAAAATATAATCGTCCCAAATGGGGATGGTTTCAAAAATGCGAAAGCCGAAATCTTGGCTCGTCAAATCTTTGTCTGCATTGTCTGTTTGTATTTTTTTGGCAGCGCGAATAATACGCTCTTTGGTTATTTCAAAAATGGTAGGCACGGCTACATTCAATTCATCTTTTACAAAATCGTAAGCCGTTTTATTATTTTTTGCATCAATAAGTTCGGGCAGTTGGGCCAGTATAAATTTTCTGTTGCCGCCATCTGCTGCGTTTAGTTGCATTACGGCATCGGCGGTTGTGCCGCTACCCGCGAAGAAGTCGAGAATGGTGTCGTTTTTATCTGCGGAAAAACTTATAAGTTTTTTTATTAAACTGAACGACTTTGGGTTTTCAAATATCTTTTGCCCAAATAAACTTTTGAGATAACTTGTTGAGACTCTATTGTCTTCGTAATAATAACTCTTAAGAAGTTCAGTTGCGGTTTCAAGTCTTTTTTTAATTTTAGGAATAGTGGTTTCGTTATTACCCCATTCAACATCTCCATTTTCTTCAGCTTTCCAAAATGTTTTCTCGGGCCATCTCCAACCATTACCTGGTTTTTTACAGGGTAAGTTTGTTTCCTTATGAATTATATCATAGTTGTAATTCCCTTTTTTAGTATTATTTGAATTCCCTGGATAATACACACCTTTACTATCAACATACGAGTAATGCGACACTCCTGATAGGTCTATATCGTTCGATTTTTTTATTGAAGCAATCCAATTTTTTAATGCTTTTTGAATTTGCTTAGGCTTTTCAAATTCTTCTTTTAATTCTAAATACTTCTCTCTGATTATGTTTGCCTTCTCTGATTTAATGAACCAACTACTTTGTATTGATATGTTATTCGCGTAACACATAATGTACTCGTGTTCTACAGCGATTTGACTTTTATTATTATCAGTTGCAGTTTCCCAAATAATTTCCCCTACAAAATTCTCCTCCCCAAAAATTTCGTCCATCAATAATTTCAGCTGCGCAACTTCATTATCGTCTATGGATATAAATATTACGCCGTCTTCTGTGAGCAATTGGCGGGCAATGTATAGGCGCGGGTACATAAATGTGAGCCAGGCGGAGTGGCTGTTGCTCTTGCTTTGGGTAAATGATATTATGCGCTTGGCGCGCTCTTCGTCTATGCCAGCCAGCTCTTGCAATTGTTGGTGGGTAAATTTTCGGTCGTCGGCATACACAAATCCATCACTGCCCGTATTGTATGGCGGGTCAATGTATATCATTTTTATTTTTTCGTAGTAGGCGTTGCTTAGGTGTTTTAGCACCTCTAGGTTATCGCCTTTTAGCAATAGGTTTTCCGAATTTTTATTTTCCGGTTGGGTATTAAATACTTCATCTTCGGCTAGTAAAGTAGTAGCTTCATCGGTGGCTAGCAGCCGCGCATACGATTTTCCTAGCCAGTCAATGCCATAACTTTCTTTTGAAAAATTAACTTCGGTTTCAGCAATTTCTTTTTTAAATTTTTCAATATCAAAATCACCATTTTTATCAAAGCAATTCGAAAAGTTTTTTTGTAAAATTTCTAGCTGCTTGTTGGGTGGTTTTATATTATTGGTGAGGTGTTGTTCTTCGCTCATTAGGTTTGGGCTATTAGTAGTTTTTATTGGGTGCGGGTTATTGGTCGGCTAGGAATTACTTTTTTGGTGCTGTAAATATATTAGGTTGGGATTGCAAACTGCTTTAAAGTGTGCTTGTTCTTTTACAAAAAAAATCCTATTACTGATAATACGCCCAGCCTCAATTTCTTTCAGCAATACCTCTATTGCCCAATAGCATTTTGATGAATATTATTTTTAAATTACCGCATTCCATTTTTCAAGCTTTTCAATTTGGCTTGCATAACTTTTGCCTCCGCAATTTGTTCTGCTGTTAAATTTTTAAATCTCTCCATACGAGCCTTCATTAATTCTCTTCCGTCTATGGTTCGCTCTTTTTTACATAAATATCTTGAATCTACGCCAAATTCAAAATCGATATTTTCTATTTCATTTTTCTTGTTTGGCATTTTTAAATATTTTGAATTATAATATCATTTTCAATTTCAAAAATACGCCTTTACCGATAATACCCCCCAGCCTCAATCTCTTTCATCACAGCCTCCGTCACCAAATACCGAAAAGACTTTTTATCCTTAATAAGTTTACGAATGTGTGTAGAAGAAATTTCCAACAGCGGGGCATCCAAAATTTTTATTTTATTAGACAGACTTGTATCTATTTCAAAACCTGGCCGTTGATAAACGAACAAGTCATATTTCTCCAACAGCGTTTTATAGTTTTTCCATTTGGTAATATTCTGGAAACTATCCCCGCCCAGGATTACGGAAAATTCATAGTCAGGATGTTTTTCTTCTAAAAATGTGAGCGTGTCAATGGTGTAAGATGGGCGCGGCATGCCAAACTCAATATTACTCACCTGAAACTTTGGTTCTTCTTCCACCGCCAATCTTACCAAATGCAATCGCTGGTGTTCATTCAAAAGTGAAGCACTTTCTTTAAGCGGATTTTGAGGCGAAACCACAAACCAAAGTTGATCGACCTCGGTTTCATTAATCACATGATTGGCAATAATTAAATGCCCCACGTGGATAGGATTAAAACTTCCGAAGTACAGCGCAATTTTCATTAGACACAAATATAAAAAAACGGAAAGTCCTAAAAAAGGAAAAATCCTGTGACTAGCAGGATTACCTTGACTTTTTAATTGTATTATGAAGAAAGTGTGACTAGCACCTCCAAAGTATATATTCCAAATATCGTGCCAAAAAGAAAAATCCCGTGACTAGCGGGATTACCTAACTTTTAATTGTATTATGAAGAAAGTGTGACTAGCACCTTCAAAGTATATGTTGCAAACACCGTGCCAAAAATGAAAAATCCCGTGACTAGCGGGATTCTCAAAGACTTAAAAATTGTATTATGAAGAAAGTGTGACTAGCACCTTCAACGAATAAAAATGCAAACACCGTGCCAAACTGGGTATTTAGCTCTAATTTTTTAAACGCCCGCACAAATGGTTTTTTAATTCGGCAACATTCGCATTTGCCTAAAAATGAAAAAGCCCGCAGGAATACGGGCTTATCTTGAACATTTAATTGTATTGTGAAGAAAATAGTTTCTTATCTCATATAGATATATTTCAAATACCATGCCAAGGTCTAAGTATTAAAAATACGCATCAGAAACACAAATATTTGCCAATTCATTCACAAGTCATTTGCAAAGCCCAACAAAAAGTTGCATATTTGCGCACATATCGAAACAGTTATACTATTTGGTCCGCGAACTTGAAAATAACGCCTTAAACATTATTGTTATAAACGTGTTTCCACCTTCGATGTGACCAAACCCAATTCTCAGGCTGACGTTTGATAGAATCCTCTAGAAAACGAACATAAGCGGCAGTTATTTCGCCGTCTGATGTTTCTCGCGGATTCTCAAACGTCAGCTTTAGTTTTACCTCATAATATCCCCGTTTTATTTTTATAAACTCCCCAAAAAGCACCGGATTGTTATAGCGCCGAGCCACCAATTCTGCCCCTTTCTGGAAAGCTGTTTTACGATTAAAAAAATGTTCCCACGCACACCGTTTTGTATCTGCCGGCGTTTGATCAGCCACAAATCCCCACAGTACATTTTGTGCTTGGTATGTCGGGATTAGCTCTTTCATATCATCAGCTGGCACGGGATTAGTACCAAATCGGCTACGGATTTTTACTATTATTTTTTCAAA
>JBBSPP010000018.1:0-14147 GCA_038258625.1 Chitinophagales bacterium | reverse complement strand
TTAAAAAAAGAGGATTGGAAAAACCACTCCCAAACTGGATGATAAAAATGTTGGCTCTAAGCAAGGTCAAAGATTAGACTTTAGACACTAGATTTTTTTTCATTATTGCCCTTAACTTTAATTCAAATGAAATACACGATTACATTTCTTTTTATGATTATTTCATTATTTATTAATGTTTTCATAAATTCTATTGTCGCCGCACCACCTGTTAATCATTCATACAAAAAATTAAAAGCATTTGAAGTGCTCGAAAAAAAATGTAATGCCTGCCATTTAAAGGATAAAAAAAATTACTTTTTTACACTCGATAATATGGACGGCTTTGCTAAGAAAATAAATAAGCAAGTTTTTATTAAAAAGAAAATGCCGAAAGGGGTGGAAAATAATCTGACAAATAAGGAAGAACAGATTTTGAAAACTTGGGTGGAAAGTGAACTTGCTAAAAAATAATCTAACAATTTTATTTTTAGTTCTAAAAACCAACATCAACTTAATACTCTACTCGTTTTAATATCATGACGGGCAGCATAAAAAAAAACCATTGCGGAAAATAAATATCGTTTCACGCCGAAGCAATACTGATAATTTTTAGGCATTTATCTTCGTAGCTTTTTGCAAAAAAACATTATTCGGAATCATTATTTTTTCATCGGTAGCGGTTTTTATTATTACATAAAAAAGCCCAATATCCGAAACGCGTCCTTCAATATCAAATCCGTTATCAATAATTGTAATGGATTCTCCTAGTTTTACAGGGTGACTTATAAAAATAATAAAGGCCGCTGATATATTTGAAAGAATAGACCACTCTGAAAATAATGCCACACCCACAACTGCCAGCACCGAAGAAATAAATGTCAACAAGTTTGATTGTGCCACGCCCCAAATTGCAATTAGTACAATCAGAAGTGTCATAAAAATAAATAAATTGACAATCTTCAAAATAGGTCTTATCCTGTATTTTGAATAATTGTACTTATGCTGAATTTGTGCAATGAATTTAATAATTGCAAATCTTAAAATAAAGAAACAAGTAGATGCAATTATTGTTTCTAGTAATCTTATGTCCATATTAATATTATTAAAAGTAACGATCTTGTATATAGTGGCACTGAGTAGGCTCGGAGAAAAGGAGTTTCCCTCAAATTAATCTCCACGAAATAAAAAAGACAATACGCTGATTTATTAATTTGAAATATTTATCTAATTTTTGAAAATTTCATTCTCATACCTTTAAGTGTTTCAGTAAAGGAACCCTTGTCATAAACCAAATTTCCATTTACAACCGTTTTTATAATTTTGCTACTGAACAATTGATTTTCAAAGGGAGACCATTTACATTTATATAAAATATTCTCTTCGTTTACGTTCCAAAGATTATGTAAATCAACTAAAACTAGATCAGCAAAGTATCCTTCTCTTATGTAACCTCGTTCTTTAATGCGATAAATTTCGGCCACGTTATGACACATTTTTTCAACTATCTTTTCTAAGCTTATTTTGCCTTGGTGGTACAATTCTAGCATAGCAGGCAGTGCATGCTGCACCAATGGTCCGCCAGACATTGCACTGAAATAATTTCCGCTTTTCTCTTGCACGGTATGCGGCGCGTGGTCTGTGGCAATAATATCTAGTTTATTTTCTAACAAAGCCACTAAAAGTCCGTCTTTATCTCTTGCCGTTTTTATAGCAGGATTCCATTTGATTCTTGCTCCTAGTCTTTCATAATCTTTATCCGAAAACCAAAGATGATGAACGCAGACTTCTGCTGTAATGCGTTTCTCTCTTATCGGTTTACTATTGTCAAATAAATTGGCCTCTGCCACTGTGGAAATATGAAATATATGAAGCCGATTATTGTGTGTTTTTGCAAGCTCCAAAACACGATCTGTAGCTTGCACACAAGCTTCTTCGCTCCTAATAAGTGGATGAAATTTAATCGGAATTTCATTATTATATAGTTGGCGATATTTTTCTGTATTCCTTTTAATGATTGTATCGTCCTCACTGTGCAAGGCAATAAGTGTTTCGCTTCTTGAAAAAAGTTTTTCAAGATAGTCAGGATAGTTAGCCAAAATTCCTTCGTCATTATTAAAGTACAACCCATCATCTGTTACGCCACAAACAGTTTCGGTATCTGCACGTAGGGCTTCCTCCAAATTATCTTTATTGATACCCATAAAAAAAGAATAATTTGCCAAGGATTGATTAGCAGCAATTGCATATTTTTCTTCTAATAATTTTAGGGTAAGTGTGTTTGGAATGGTATTGGGCATATCCATAAAAGATGTAATACCACCAGCAATTGCCGCTTTTGATTCTGAATAAATAGTGCCTTTTTGTGTCAGTCCTGGATCTCGAAAATGTACTTGGTCATCAATTACGCCGGGCATTAAATAAAGTCCTGTGGCGTCAATAATTGTTGCGTTTTTAGGATCTATACTTTTTGCAATTTTTTCTATGCGCTGGTTTTTAATAAGCACATCCGAAATTATTTTTCTTCCTTCATTTATTAAAGTAGCATTTTTTATAAGTGTTTTCATAATTAGTTATTTAGACGATGCCCTACTAAGTTTATCATTAATTACATTTCCCATTCCGGTTTCAGGAAATTGCTCGGCTATGATAATGTCTAACATCATTTTATCTAATTGATGAAGCGTTTCATATAGAATTGAAGCGGCTTCATTTAAATTTTTATCAGATGACAATACTCTTTGAATAGTGTTTTTTGGCACAGTCGATGTAGCTTTATCAAACAGCAATAGGCCTATTTTTTTATCTTTATATTGATGGATCGTGTTTTCAATATCGGCAGTAAAAATTAATGGAGTAGCTGGCGCATAATGTTTTGAAAGCATACCCGGCGCTTCGGGCGTTTTATCATTTTTGGTTATTAATTTAACTTTTCCCGCTAGGTGTTCTATTTCTTCAATTGATACGCCGCCCAGTCTGTAAACTACAACTTCATTATTATCAAACCCAATAATGGTTGATTCAATTCCTGTTTCGCAAATGCCGCCATCAAGCACAAGTTTGATGTTGTTTTTAAAATATTCATCAACATGTTGCGCTTTGGTGGGGCTAATCATTCCAAATGGATTGGCACTAGGGGCCGCCAATGGAAAATCAAGCAGACGCAAAAGAGCGAGTGCAATCGGATGATTGGGCATTCTCACGGCTACGGTGGGTTTGCCGGCAGTAACTAAATCGGGGACGGAAGCATTTTTTTTGAGTAATAAAGTTAAAGGACCAGGCCAAAAATGATTAGCTAATGTAGTGGCAATAGGTGGTATTTCTGTAGCTATGGTTTTTGAATCTTCAATACTTTTTATGTGTACGATTAATGGATTGTAAAGCGGTCGTTGTTTAATATGAAATATTTCTTTAATGGCGCTTTCGCTAAAAATATTTCCAGCCAAGCCATAAACAGTTTCTGTAGGAAGGCCAATAATTCCATCTGCCTTTAAAATATCGGCAGCTAAATTTATATCGTTGCTAATCATTATTTACGGATTACATGCATCGCAATGCATTGGGTTTTCTTTTGTTTTGCCATCGGGAAAATTTTCTATTTTACTAAAATCGCATTTCTCACAACTATAAATATAGCTTTTTATAGACCGGGTTGGCGCGCCGCATAGTTCGCAGGGCAAGCCCTCAACCACTGATGTAATTGCAAAGCCCGGTGTGTTACAAGTAGGGCATTCCGATTTCATTTTAGCAGCTAATTTTTCTGCTACCTTTTCTATAAAATTCATTCTGTAAGGATTGTACATTGCTCTCATATCGGTTTCTACATAAGCTGTTTTGTATTTTTCTGTCAAGTATAAAAAGTGTTGTTGCAAGCTTTCCCAATCCGTAATCCCTTTTTTCATGTCTTGCAAATTGTCCTTTGCTCGTTTCAGAATTAAGCCATGTGATGGAAACTGTGTTGCCTTTGCAAAATCAAGAAGTTCCTTTTTTGAAGTTACTTCCATTCCATTAAAATTAGTTTCGGTAGTTAAAAACCGAACGACAATCTCTAGCTCATTTAATTTATCCACTACTAATAAAATTTCATCGTCTGCATGAGAAAAGAACATAGTAGGATGTGGCCCAAAGGAACCCTCGCTTGCAATGGCCAAATCATAATCAGTTGTGGCCAATGCTTTCAAACATTTTAATCTGGCCGTTTCCAAAGGATCTAATTCTCTTTCTACCTCGCCCGAAAATGTACCTAATTCATCGGTATCAAAATTTGAAGAAACAACGCACTTTACGCCCAGTTCTTTTTCTAAAATTGGAGCAATAACCTTTTCTTTTTCGTGCTTGGTGGCAATAAGTATGGTTCTTCCTAAAAACATTTTTTATCTATTTAATTCATTTTTATTTCATTCTTAGCAGTACTTTCTGTTTCTGCCTAACTTCTACATTCCGAATTTATCGAGACAGTTTTATTCAAGGTATCTATTTTTGCGAGGGTTGTATTAGATGATATCTGCTGCCTCCTTTTTTGCTCGTACCAATAATTAGCAGCTTTCTTGTTGGGTTGTAACATAGAAAACGCAGTAATAATTTAATTGGCGCTGTGATCTTCAATCGTCGCATTAGGTAGCAATATAATAACCTGAATAACAAGCCCAATAATTATTAAAAATATTACCTCCACGTTGGCTAACGAACTCACCTTATTGGCAGATTCTGTTGCTCTGCGCATTTCTCGTTGTCCTTCTTCCATCTGAATTTTGGAGAGTACGTACAATTCTCGGTTCAATTCCGCTATTGGGCTCACCAACATTACACGTGCTTGTTGCGAGAGGGAGCCTTGCGTTTTATCTACAAATTGTTGTTCGGTTTCTAATAAATTTTGAAAATGATCAGTGAAACCGACAAGGTTTTTTTCTTCTCTGTTAGTTAGTTTTGTTATCTCCAGTTTTTTAATTAGCTCCTTAATTTCTGCGTTTACTTCATTGTTTTTGGCAGCAAAAAAAGTAGCATCACCTGCCGCTACGGCCACACTTTTTTTCTCTAACAGCAACGACATTTTAAAAATTAAATCTTGCGCTACTAGCCGGGATTCATAAATAGTGGTTACAGATTCTCTTATTGCTTTGAACTCTCGCCGATCTAATAAGTTGGTGGCTAGAATTAGCAAAAAGATAATTGCGAAACCAGCTATCCATTTTATTTTTTTTATCATAATTGTAATTTTTTAATTTGTGAAGCGCTTTGATTTTTTATATTGTTTTGTTTTTATTTTACTGGCTATCAAGGATTATTTTATCGAGAATATAATCAATACTTTTTGCAACTCGATGCAACTCTTGGTTAAAGAATAGGTTGGTCTCGGGATTCCAAACTGAGGGATTTTTTTCAACAGCCTTAAAGCTTTCGCTAAGGGCATTTACATATTCCTTTTTTTCGGTCTCATCTTTTATAAATATTGGTGGATATAAATTATACATCAAAATCCAATTTTTGGCTATTCTTGTTGTACGCCCATTTCCATCTATAAAAGGATGTATTCTGATAAGTTCGTGATGGAGGTATATGGCCTTGATTAATGGGTGCGCAATGTCTTCTAAATTATAAAATAGTTGGGTAACGAGGCTGTTCAATACTTCTGGTTCGGGGCATAAATGATTGCCTATTTGAACTAATGTTCTTCGGTATTGATTGGGATGCAATTTGTGCGACTCGGGTGATATTAATCTAAAAATTTGGAAGAGCTGAATTTGAGAAGTTAGGCTCTCTTCGTTTTTTATTTCGTTTACAACGAACAGTATTGTTTTGTGTAAGTTTTTTTGGTATATCGCCAATTCTTCTTCTGTTTCAGTTTCCATTTGCGCATTTTTTATAGACAATAATTCGGTCAAACTATTGGTGCTATTTACAAAACTATCCAACAATGCTCTGGAAGATTTTTTTTTGCAAAAAGTAATGGCCCTATAAATCGACTTTGATTTCGTATCAATATCAGTTAGGATTGCTTGGTCTATATTTATAGTATCAGTTGGTATTAGTATCATTTAGTTTTTCTTTTTTAATGATGAACAAAAATCAATTAATGCGGCATCGGCATATAATCCATACGCACTGCTCAGGCATCCTTTGGTGCCATCTGTACATTCAATTAGGAACAAAATAGATTGGTCAGAAGGATCACTCATTGCTTCGTGAATGCAAAATTCTATTAAGACACAATCTTCTTTTTGATAGGAATTATTATTTTTTCTACCAATTAATTCGTCATTCCTAAACATGAATTCCTCGGTGTAGCCAGCGCGTTTTGCTTCGGTAATATCTTCCAATAAGGTTCTGCTATTTGATAATATCATTTTTTACTTTTTTTGGAGCGCCTTTATTTTTTATGTTTCATTAGTGGCAGATTTAAGTGCGCTTGACTTTGGGGTCAGCGCCCTTTTTTATAATCTTAATTTTTCTCCAAAGTCCAACTGCCCAAAAGCCAGTACAAGATGGCGCCGCTTAGTCCTTTGTGCTGGTAAGTTCTTTTTTCGCCACAAGCATCAAACGTTATTTTTTTTGGTAAATGCCTACATTCTTTGGAGTAAAAAATGGTGTAGTATTCGTCAATTGTAAAAGTTATTTTTTCTTTTGGGCAAGCAGTTTCTTCGCTTACACGCGTGGTAAAGTTGTCCATTTTATTGACAATTGATTTTCGGTTTGACTTGCCAAAGCAATCACCAAAATTTGGAAATTGCACTTGGCCGTTGGCAAAAAACGGTGCGATCAGTATCACTGACAAAAACATTAATGTTCTCATATTTTTCTAAATTTAAAATTGTTATTCAGGTGTCGTTATTGAATCAAAAAAATCTACTTTCCCGTTCTCCATATCATACAGCGCGCCCACAATTTTTATTTCGCCCTTGTCTTCCATTTCTTTTAAGATGGGGCTTTTTAATCTTATCTGCGCCATTGTATTTTTTATATTGCTTTCTGATACCTTGTGTACAAATTCTTGATTTTTAGAAGTGCGCTCGCCGTCATAATTTACCATTGCCACGGCCGGTATTATTTTTTGAAGCATCGCCGTAATGTTGCCCAATTTTACATCGTCAATTGCTGCTTTCACCGCGCCACAATGTTCGTGGCCCAAAACTAATATTACTTTAGAACCCGATACTTTACAAGCAAATTCCATACTGCCCAAAATATCTTCATTTACAAAATTACCCGCTACACGCGCTACAAATAAATCGCCTATGCCACGGTCAAAAACATCTTCTACTGGCACGCGGCTATCCACGCAGGATAATACAATTGCTTTTGGATATTGCGCCAAGGTGCTTTTTCTTACTTGAACCGAATGGTCTCTTGCCGTTAAGTCATTATTGGTAAACCGAACATTCCCTTCCTGAAACGTTTTGATAACATCATCCGGCGTCAATGCATCGCGTTGCTCTTTGGTAAGTACGTCTTCTACAAGTCCTTTTGTGGCTTCGCTTTGGCTACTTGCATCTGTTACCGTCGTTGATTTTTGTTCTTCATTACAAGCTGTAAAAGCGAATAAGGTAAGAGCCAAAACTGTAATTTTCATTGTGTTTTTTATTGCTGTGTTTTTAGTGTTTTTCATTGTTTTTTATTTTAAAAATTTACGAAGGATACTACGTTTATTTGGTCACGCTTATTGTTATTCAAAAATTGATTCATATAGCCTAGCTCAAAACGGACTGTCTTATTTATTCTATATCCAATGCCGCCGTACAATCTATTTCTGTCAAAAATGTTTTGCTCAGCATTCAAAAAGATTTCATTATAGGCAGATAAATACATTGTTTTGTCAACGATTGTTTTTTTATTTAAAGGAATATTCAATGCCAAAAAATACCGAAAACGTACTTTAAAATCGTCGGCTATAAATCGTTGTTCAAAACGGTAGCGGTGCTGCACAGCCACCCGCCCAATATTTTGGCGGGTAATAAATTGCTGATAAATTCTGTGCTCATTTACATCCGCTTTCTCGTTGGTATTCCCCACATAGTTTTGACTTAATATGAAACCATAACCCAAAAGAATATTGTTATTATTTTCTGTCAAATTGTAACCAACTCCTGTTCTTAGCAATAGCTGTTCCAAATCTCCAATTCCATTATAATTTCTGTACTGTACTTCGTTGTGCCAATTTATTTTTTTATTAATTTGATTATTACCAAAGTAGATAAGCCAATTACCCAATTCGCTATCTTGGGCGTGTCCCAATACAGGCAGTAGAATAAGAAACATTAAAATATTATTTTTCATTTAGAGTTTATTTTTCGCAAAATAGCAATATGGCCTTCGTTACGTTTCTTTTGTAGTCAATTTGTTTTTTAATATATCAAAAGCTGTTTCTATATCTGCGCAAATTGCATTTTCATGCACAAGATTGGGTATTATTTTTATTGCCACCAGCATATCTTTGGGCTGCTCTTGTAGCCCTACCAAAATGACGGGTATCTGCTGTTTTTTCAAATCAAACAATACATTTTCCAAGGCATATAATCCGGACTGGTCTATGTACGGCACGCGGTCCATTCGTATAATCAGCGCATTGGTATTAGCATCTCGCTTGGCTGCCATCAATTGAAACTCGGAGGCAAAACCAAAAAAAAGCGGACCGTAAAGATGTTTGATAAACACGCTATTTTTAAATTCGGCATACAGCTTTTGTTCGTCTGGCCACAGCGTTTCGGGTTGCGAATCTGCCAGTGATTTTATCTCTGAGCGTTCCTCTGCGAGGTCGCCTATTTTTTTCATAAAAAGAACTGACGCCAATAATATACCAAAGCCAACGGCATAAATCAGATTTCCAAAAGTTGTAATGAGCAACACTAAAAGCAACACAAACGTATCGGCGCGTGGCACTTTTAATAAATGTTTCAGCGCTTTATAATCTATAATATTTAGCCCTACGGGAATCAAAATTCCTGCCAGCACAGGAATGGGAATATAGGCAGCCAACGAACCCGCACCCAACAAAATAACGAGCAGAAAAAAACCGTGGATTGCACCCGAAAGACGAGTGGTACCGCCAGAATTTATATTAATCACCGTGCCTTTGGTAGCACCTGCGCCAGGAATACCGCCAAACATAGCCGCCACGGCATTACCAATTCCTTGCCCAATTAATTCTCTATTACTGCTATGCCGCGTTTTGGTAATATTATCGGCAATCACCGAGGTGAGCAACGAATCTATCGAACCCAATGCCGCCAGCACAACGGCAAACTCTATAATCATTGTATAAGCTTCGGCAGGGATACTAAAAAATCCGGCAACTTTAAGCGCGGGCAATCCCGAAGGAATATCACCAATAAGCGGTACGTTTATTTTTAAAAAATAAGCCACGAGCGAAGCAACTATTAAGGCTACCAAGGTGCTGGGAACGGCCTTAGTAATTTTTGGAAAAACGTAATAGACCAAAATGGTCAGCAGCCCAAGGCCAATGGCCGCGACATTGGCACTTGTAAAAATTGCGGGAAGATTTTGCAAAACAGCAATCGTAGATTTTGGTGAGGTGATGCCAAAAAAAGGAAAAATTTGAAACAAAATAATGATAAGCCCCACCCCAGACATAAACCCAGAAATTACCGGATACGGAAAATACTTGATGTAATTACCAACCCGTAAAATGCCAAACAATATTTGAAAAATACCGCCCAGAAAAAAGGTCATTAAAATAATTGGCAACGCACTTTCTATTCCGCCAAATTTGCTAATGGCAAGGGTAACGACCGATGCCGATACAACCGTCATAGGCCCAGTTGGCCCACTAGCTTGGGTGGCCGTGCCGCCCAAAAATGCCGCCAGTATGCCCAAAATAATGGCACCATACAAACCCGCTATTGCACCCAAGCCAGATTGTACACCAAAGGCAAGTGCCAATGGCAAAGCAACTACGCCAGCTACCACACCGCCTGATAGGTCGCCTTTCAGATTTTTAAAATCATAGAATTTATATGCCATAATATTAATTTTTTGAGTTCATTATTTTTATAAGCAATTAGTAAAAAGTGACCTCGCCATTTTTTACATCGTACAAACCACCCACAATTTGCACATCGCCTTGGCTTTCCATTTCTGCAATTATTGGACTTTGCTTTCTTATTTGCTCCATTACCAGCTGTATATTGTTGACGGTTACGCTGTTTACAAATGATTCGTTGGTGCCCGTTCTATTCTCTTTTGTTTCCTTTTCGGCATGTATTGCAGGTTTTATTTTATCCAACAGCTGGGTAAGATTGCCCATTTCTACCGCATTGCATGCGCCTATTACTGCGCCACATTTGGTATGGCCCAGTACCAAAATTATTTTGGTACCAACTACTTTTGCGCCAAACTCCATACTGCCCAGCACGTCGTCATTTAATACATTACCCGCTATGCGAATACTAAAAATATCGCCGAGTCCTTTATCAAAAATAAGTTCTGCCGAAGTGCGCGAATCCATACAGCTAAATATGGTGGCTATCGGAAATTGCCCTTCGCTCGTTTCCATTACTTGCTGCTGAAGGTTTCGGTTTGCTTTTAGGTTTTTTACAAATCGCTGATTGCCTTCTTTGAGCATTTCTAATGCTTGCTGTGGTGTAAGATTATTTTGAGATTCCTTTGATTGTGTTTTCATGATTTGTTTTTTAGAATACAAAAGCAAATATATAAACACTATCTAAAATAATAGTATTACTATTATCAATGGTAGCAAATTTGACTTTTTGGTGACCATTGACTTTTAGAAAAAATATTTATTCGTAGTATCATTACAAATTATGCCAGTAGAAATAAGAATATCCCTGAACGAAGGCGTTTATTTAAAAGACCCACAGGATTCTCCTTTGGGACAAAAAATTATTAAAAACAGTATCTTATTGATAGAGGAGTTAGGTTTTGAAGCATTCAACTTTAAAAAACTGGCGGAAAAAATGAACTCAACAGAGGCTTCAGTTTATCGTTATTTTGAAAATAAGCACACCCTGCTCATCTATTTAGTTTCGTGGTATTGGCAATGGGTAATTTATCTTATCAACACAAATACCTTGAATATTACTGACCCAAAAAAGAAACTTAGAATAATTATTCATTCCATAGTTGCGGCATCTATTGATAATCCTAGTACGGAGTATGTTGATGAAAATAGGCTACACAGTTTGGTCATTGTCGAAGGGACAAAAGCTTACCGCACAAAAGAAGTAGATAAAGAAAACAAAAAAGGTTTTTTTAAAGATTACAAAGATTTGATTACAATAATTGCAGGCGTCATTTCAGAAATTAATCCAGCCTTTGATTATCCTTTTTCTATGGCTAGCAGTTTGTTTGAAATGTCAAACGACCATATTTATTTTGCTCAACATTTGCCCAAACTTACGGACATAAAAGTGGCCGAAAATAAATATTCAGAAGTGGAACAAATGCTGAATTATTTTTCGGCGAAGTTGTTGGGGTATAAAATTTGATGTTGGATTTTTTTAATATTAAAAAGCAAGCAGAAAATCTAATGTTCCAAATCATCAATCAAATTTCCTTGTACAATTTATAGCACCAAGCCGTGAATGGCATTGCGATTAGCAGAAACAACCAATATAAGTTTCCCGAAATAATAATTGAAAGCACAATAAGCAACAACACAAAAAACGGATACAGCAACATCAAACTTCCGAAAAGTACAGAATCATAAAAGACCATATTCTTAGTTTTTCGAGCTATGAAATTTTGCAACAGTGCATAAAAAGGCTTGTGAATTAAGTAACCTAAAAGAGCTGGAATTGCGAGCAATATTTTTCTTGTAAAAACGTTTTTGTTCGGCGAAATTTCCTTTAAAGTTTGTGTTTCAAGTTTGTATTTCACAACATCATTAAAATCATTATAAAAAAAAGCTTCTTGCTGAATATCAAAATCCTGCATACTTATGGCAGGCGAAATGTTTATACTCAACGCCTTCGGAACTTCTGTAAAGGAATGGTATCGCATCGTTACAGGCTGTACCTCAAGATTGATAATATCTGCTTCGCACCAAGCTTGGTACACAATTCGCGCCGCACCTTTGCGGAGTGGTCGAATAGTATTTTCATTTTTGCATAACCCTTCAGGGAAAATTAATACCGAACCACCTTGCTTAAAAACTAACATCACTTCTTCAAATGACTCCGCGTTTCTTAATAAATTTTCTCTACCCTCTTCCAATCGGTGTATTGGAATTATGTTTAATTTTCGGAGTATCCAAGCGGCCCATTTTTTATTGAAAGCATCACCACGGGCAAGGTAATAAATATCCTTAGGATGATAAGCAGTAACCATCAGCGCATCTAAAAATGAATTGGAATGATTGACAACTAAAAGGCTTGGAGTAGATTTTTCTTTGGAGAACGCACCTTTAATATCAATACGTTTTAGGTAAAACTTTAGAGCGAGTCGTAGCCATATTTTTAGGAAACTATATAACAAGGTTGTTTTGCTTTTTACAAATGTAGAAGAAAATGTACTGGTTGACTTTTATTACTAGTTTGGGTTATTGATTTTTTTTTGCCGCAAAGACGATGGGGTCGCAGCGTTTTTTTTGAGATTTATTTTGAGTGCTTGAGGTCGCAACGTTTTTTTGCTTTGAAAAACTTTTACAACCAACCTTGGGGTACGTCTTTTTCTTCGTCCACATCGTTGAGGGTAGGTAGTAAGGAATGGGTTAGGTTTTGTTTTTTTAATTTGTCTATTGTTTGTTGGCGCACTCGTTCGCTGCTCCAACTTATGTCTTTGAATAAATCGGTTTGTAGTTTGTTCATTCCTAAAAGATAATAGCCGCCGTCTTCTGCTGGGCCAATTACTACGTCTTGGGTTTTTAATTTTTTGAAACCATCTGCAACTATTTCAGTAGTTATTCCTGGGCAGTCGGTGCCTATTATTAATACGTTTTCGTAGCCTTTTTTGAATAATAATGAAAATGCGTGTTGCATTTTTTCGCCTAGGGTTTCATCTTTTTGGATTTCTGCGTTGAAGCCATTCCAAAAATTATCGTCTTGTTCGTGGGTTAGAAAAACGTATTTGTCGCACGGTAGATTTTCTGTAATCAATTTTGTGTGGGTAAGTAATCTGAAGTAAATCTCAAGTGCTTTTTTGTTTCCTACTGTGGCAGCTAATCTTGTTTTTGCTTTTCCTAATTCTGGTTTTCTTGCGAAAATTATTAGGGCTTGATTGCTTTTTTTCATGTTGGTTTTAGTTTTTTTATTAGTCGGCGGGGACGCCGACTAAAGGGTTCTACTTTCTATTTCACCACAAAGAACATTAAGTTTTTTTTTCACAAAGAACACAAAGTGCTTAGTGTTCCTTGTGATTTCCTTCGTGTACTTTGTAGCTTGCCACCTTTAGTGTGGGTGAACTTTAGCGCTTAATCAGGTTATTGTTCTTTATAATTTTTAAGATACAAATCCCAATTGTATGGCTTGTACTTAATTGTTGGATTGGCATCAGTTGGTACGATGCCCAATTTTTTTACTAAGTTCTTCTCGCCTTTTTTACCGTCAAAATCTCCCCTGAACCAACTCATTGTTGCGGGTAAATACAGTTTATTTTCGGCTGCTTTATATTCAGCCTCTCCTTTTAGATAAGCGCTCGTGGCTTCTTCTAATTGTTCTTCCAGTTGTTCGGGTTTGTAATATGCTATGGCTGGGCAGCTTGCCGCGCCGCAGTTTAGCGTGAAGTGTATTCTATAATCTGCTTTGGCTACTCTGAACTTTTTTTCTAGCTTGCCTGGAAAAATTTTATCAATGTAACCAAGTCCCAATTTCACTTTTGAATGTCTTAGAAAACCATTTTCTATTTTGTCTAAACTGATGTTGTTTCCTGCCAAATTTATTTGCTTGGCTTTAAAAAAAGCATTTCTTTTTTTATACTTCCCTGGATTTTTTTTGAGAATATTTTGTGTGTAGGCGTTGTATAAATTTATAAAAAAAGCCTTCTTATAATTTTCAGTTTTTAGCTGTGCTAGCAAAACGGATTCATCAACATTTGCCAAACTATCTATGTAAGGCGCAGCATCGCCATCAGCACGGGCAGCATACAAAAAATCTTGCGACATATAGATATAGTCAATTGGAACTTCTTGTGCGTTCATGGCGCCAAAGCTAAAAAGCAAGAGCGCGCCAATGTAAAATTTGTGAAGCATATTTGTAAAT
>JBBSPP010000017.1:0-14368 GCA_038258625.1 Chitinophagales bacterium | reverse complement strand
TTCCGATATATGTACATTTTAATCCGTTGCAAGCCTTGGGCATGGCTAGCATTTTAAATGCGAGCTCAGTAAATTTAAAAGTAAAAGGAAGTACCAAGGCGGGCAAAAGTGGTGTGTATATTCGTGTACCAATTGAAGTTACGGAAGTGGTAAAATTGAAGTAATTGTTTTTTTGATAATAAAGCAACACCTCCTGTTCTCAGATTTCGTTTTCGCTAACTAATCTTATAATTTTGAAATTGTAGAACGCCAATTGAGAAGATTGCTTGTTACAAAAGTTTTACCTTGCGCACCTACTTCTATTTTTTTTTATGCGCGTAAACAACTCCACGAACTTAGGCACCAAACCTATAGGTTCGCTCATTAGGCAGCAGTCTATACCCGCCGCTATCGGAATTTTGGTCATGTCGTTAAACATGATTATCGATACTATTTTTGTGGGCAATTGTATTGGCGCCGTGGCTATCGCGGTTATTACGGTGGTGCTGCCCATCACGTTTTTAATTTCGGGAATTGGCATGGCGGTGGGCGTTGGTGGCGCGTCAATAATATCACGCGCGTTGGGTGCCGGCGATTATGAAAAAGCGCATCTCACCTTTGCTAATCAGGTCATCCTCTCCGTGAGTTTGTCTATACTTATGGCGGCTTTAGGTTTATTTTTTCAAGATGAAATACTTACGCTTTATGGTGCCAAAGGTGAGGTGCTTGCGCCCGCAAGAAAATACTATACCATCGTAATGTATTGCGTTCCTTTTTTGGGAATGATTATGACGGGCAACCCAATTATTCGTGCTGAAGGCAAACCCAAATTCTCCATGACCACCATGTTGATTCCTGCTTTTGCCAACATTGTTATGGATTATTTATTCATTATGGTTTTTGATTGGGGCATTGAAGGGGCTGCCATTGCAACTTCTATTTCGTATGCTTCATCGTTTGTTTTTGTGCTGTGGTTTTTCCTATCAAAAAATAGCGAGATGCAGCTAAAACTAAAATGCCTTCGGTTGGATTGGCCAATCATAAAAGAGATTGCCTCGCTAGGCAGTGTAACCCTGGCGCGGCAAAGTGTGGTTAGTTTTTTGGCAATCGTTTTAAATAATGCATTGTTTAAATATGGTGGTGCTGGCGGCCTAGCGGTGTATGGCATTATTGGTCGTATGCTCATGTTTGCGCTCTTTCCTATTCTGGGAATTGCCCAAGGATTTATGCCAATAACAGGTTATAATTATGGTGCACAACAATTTGACCGAGCAAAAGAAACGGTGAACAAATCAATTTTGTACGGCTCGGTAGTAGCAGGAATAACGTTTATTATTATCATGGTTTTTCCAACTGTTTTTGTACGAGCCTTTACCAAAGATGCCGAAGTGCTTCGCCAAACGCCCAATGCGCTGCGTATTGTTTTTGCCGTTACGCCCTTAGTGGCTATCCAATTAATAGGCTCGTCTTATTTCCAGTCTATAGGAAAAGCGATGCCGGCTTTGCTACTCACACTTACCAAGCAAGGTTTTTTCTTGATACCGCTGCTGGTTATCCTGCCAAATTATTTTGGAATTTTAGGTATTTGGATTTCATTCCCCATGGCCGATTTTTTATCGACGGTGGTTACAGGTTTTTTTCTGCGGAAGGAGTTGGCGTTGTATTAGTTTTTTAAGATCATATCATATCATACTTGCCCAAAATTTATTACCTCTCCAATCTTAACTTCATCACCCACTCTGATAATTTTTCCCGCTTCAGTTGGTGGCAAATAAGTATCTACAGATAAATGATAGTTATTTCCAAACTGCGGTAATTTACTATCTGTCGGCAAACTTTTTTCACGACTGTGCATCATGGTGCGTACAAAATTTTTATCCAATTCGCCCGTCAATGGATTGCGTGGCGGTACGTTGCAACGCTCTCTAGGCGTCATACCAATCATATTTATATTGCCTATTTTATAGCGTACCCCCGAGGTAGGCGTGTTGATTAATTGCTCCTCCCAAAAAGCATCCACGCCTTCAATTTCAATATTTGCTCTA
Organism: Chitinophagales bacterium; assembly: GCA_038258625.1. GTDB lineage: Bacteria > Bacteroidota > Bacteroidia > Chitinophagales > Chitinophagaceae > JAGNRR01. Next base: position 12,344 of record JBBSPP010000017.1, on the reverse strand, counting down.
AAGCGCAACCTGAAATCTTCGATCCTATTTTCTGGAAAATCTTGTAGCAGAGATTGGTAAGTGGCGGTGCTAATAATAGTTGCGCTGCTGCTGTAAGGCACATCTAGTAGCTCGCCTTTTTCGCTTTGCACTAGGTGTAATTTGATGTCAAAAAAATGTTCTAAATATTTAATGAGTGCTGCGTTGTCCGCTCGAAGTTCAAAAGTTTCTACTTGGTTTTTTTCTCTTGGCGATAAATGAATTAACCCTTTCTCCAAATCATAACTTGCTTTTAGCTGATTTACTTTGCCCGTTCGTTTGCCATTTATGTAGCGTCCGTCTTCTCCCATCATGGCAAATATTCGGTCGTTTTTTAAAGAATGTATTCCAATTTCTGCTTCGGATAATTCGATCGGGTCTAGCGATTTTATAGGATAAATAAAAAGTTTGGAAACGGTTGGCATACGCATTACTTAAATTTTCGTTCGCTTTCTTTTATTGGCAAATCATTAATACTCGCAAATCTTTTTTGCATAAAACCATTATCATCAAACTCCCAATTTTCATTTCCGTAAGCCCTGAACCATTCATTATTTTCAGTGCGATATTCATACTCAAACCTTACGGCAATGCGGTTATCGGCAAAAGCCCACAGCTCTTTTTTCAGTTTATAATCTAGCTCTGTTTTCCATTTATTTTCGAGAAAAGCTTGCACTTCCTCGCGGCCGTTTATAAACTGATGGCGATTGCGCCATTCAGTATCCTGGGTATAAGCCATCGAAACGTTTATAGAGTTTTTACTATTCCAAGTATCTTCTGCGGCTTGCACTTTTTGCAAGGCAGTTTCTAATGTAAAAGGAGGGAGTGGTAATTTTTGGTGGGTCATACTGCTGAGTCGGGTTTTGAATTTATGGATAAATATAAACGATTGGTTCATGGCATAAATTGTAACGTTCATCCAAAACACTAGCATTTATAAAAGTTGTTTCTTCTTTTTTTATTTCGCCATACGCTTCATGAATGTGCCCGAAGGCATGTACGCGAATGCTGGTCTCGGTCACCCGGTACAGCAAATCTTCGCAACCTACATACTCGCCACTTTTCGTTTTATCAAGTATTTGAAAAGGCGGTCCATGTGTTATTAAAATATCTGTATCGGCAGGAATTAAATCCCAATGTTTTTTTATTTCCTTTCCGCGTTTTCTATTAAACGCCCAATCATAAAACCAAGGTTGAACTGGCGAGCCCCATATTTTTATACCTTCAACTGTTATGCCCGAATCGTTTAGGTAAATAATATTTTCGGGAATTAAATTTTCAATTTCATCTTTTTGAGCGTCTTCAAAAAAGAAATCGTGGTTGCCCGCGATGAATATTTTGTATTGAAAATCTAAGCCAGCAAACCAATTTAGGAAAGTTTGAATTTCTGTTTTGCCACCACGCTTACTCACATCGCCGCAATGTATAATTATATCGCCCGCGGGTAAATTTAGCTGGCCGTGTTGCCCATGCGTGTCTGATATAAAAACGATTTTCATTGTCAATTATTTTTTTATAAAAATACCAAACAACTCATTCCCTTCGCGCGGCTTTATTGAATTGTAGCATTCGTCAAATGTTTTAGTTTCAAAATAAGGATTGAGGTATTCAAGATATTCTTTTTTAGAACCACCAAAAGGACGGTCATCATATTTATTTAAATCATGGCAAAACCAAAGCCCTACAAGTTGTCCCTTATTAGCCAGCAGTTGGTGCATTTTTTTTGCGTAGCTATTTCTGTTTTCTTTAGTGGGTTCCAAAGAGCAGAAAAATGTTTGCTCAATAATTAAATCAAAGGTCCCGCTGAGTTCAAAAAAATCAACGTGCAATAAATTTTCCTTTAGAAAATCAGGTACCCGTTTTTTAAAAGTATCTAATGGTTGTTTTGAAATATCAAGTACAAAAACATTTTTAAAACCTTGCTCAAAAAGATACTCAGCCTCATGCGCATTGCCCGCGCCAGGTATTAAAATCTTTTGGTTTTTATTTTCAAGTTGGTTAATATATACTTTGAGCGGTGCAGAAGCTTCGCCAATGTCCCAGCCTGTTTGTTTTTCTTGGTAGCGATTGCTCCAGTATTTTTCTTCGGTGTTCATTTATTTTAAGGTATAAATCTTGAATGTCATTTAGCAAATAGGCTGAGATGTTCGATGTTTTTTTGCTATGCAAGTAAACCAATCAGACCACCCATTACGCCAAAAGTAATAATCCAATACCCCAAGTTGATGAGAATATATTTCCAACTTTTACGATCAAAAAGCGCATTGGTAACAAGGGTGGTAATGCCACCATAAATAAAACCGTTTTGAAAAGCATGGCCAGCGCCGTGCCAAAAAGGGTGGTTGGTTGTGCTTTTGAACGCCGCGTGAATATCAATAATGTGGCGGTATAAACCCATGCTCAGCATAAACGCAAGCACCAAAGCCAAACCATAAATTATGGCAGGGTGTAATCCATTTTTTATTTTTTCAATAGTGACGCCGCTAACTTCAGCCCAAGTTTTTGGGAAGAGCACACCATACCATAAAAATCCGATGGCTACTGCCGATACTGCTGCCGCGCCTTGTGGTACCCAATGTATTGTCATAATTTATTTTTTGATTTAGCCAACTAAGCTACAACTAAAAATGGCTCGGTTGAAATTCGTTTTGCATTTTGAATAAAAAATATGCTATCAAAAGATTTAAAGTCCAAGCCAACCAAGCAACAATAATATACGTTTCGTGAGGCGGGAGCACGAGTGTATTGGCAATAATATATTTCCACAAACGTAGCGTAATGGCCGAAAGGGTAAGTGCATAGCTGAAATACATAAATTTTTTATGCGCAACGAAATCTTTTTTTACCGCTTTGCGAAAAGCCAAAAATGTAAATGCAAACCATAAAACGGATAAAATAATAAACGAAAGCTGGGACCAAAAACCAGCCTTGGCATAAAATGCTAAAACCAAACCAGATGGCGCAGCAAAGCACAAAACAATGAAGACATAGAGCTTGCCAATGGTGCGATGCAGCTTTTTACAATTCGTTCTTATAGTTTTTGAAAACTGCGTGAAGCCAGCTAGGATAGTAAATAGCGAAGTATAGACGTGCGTAAAAAAGGCAATTTGATAATGCGGCAATTTGATTTCTTGCTGCTTAATGCGCAAAAAAGCAACGTCGAAATTTATAGGAATGTACTGCATGCAAATCAGCAACATCAGCCAAGTGAAATAAGCTAAGACCAGCAGTATAAAAATATTGAGTACAATTTTTTTATTCATCACAATCCCACACAAAATCTTCGTTTGGATAATTGGTGTTTTTATAATTGAAGTGCCACCACTCGCTATCGTAAGGCGTAAATTCATTGGCGAGCATAATTTCTCTAAGGAGGATTCTATTGGCTCTGGCCGCTTCCGAAATGTCGTTTGTGTTATAGTGCGCTAGTTTTGAAAACGAATCAAACGCTGTACCCATCTCTAATGGAATTCCATTTTTATCTGCCAATGAAATATCTACTGCTACGCCTTTATTATGTTTTGAGCCACGCTTTGGGTCGGCTACAAATTTGGTGTCAGGTTTTATGTCAAACATTTTTTGCTGCAAGGGCAACGGGCGATAGCAATCGTAAATGATAATGGTGAAACCTTTTTTTTGTGCCATTTTTTGAGCGGATAGTAAAGCTTTCGCAGCATCAGTTCTCAATAAACATTTTGCACAGGGGTATATTTTTTCTTTCAGAAAATTATCTTTTGTAGCATACGGCATAGAAATTATGAAGGTAGAATCTTCTGTGGCGAGATTAGTCCATCCAGTTTTTTCTTGGACGATTTCTTTTTTAATAATAGTGTCTTTTTTAAAAGTAGCCATTCGCTCATTCCTTATGTCTGCTTGATTATCGCAAGCCAAAAAACTAACCACGACCAAACTCATCGTAATACTCTTCAGCATATTTTTCATAACGAAGTAGGAGTTTAATATTTTGTTTTTCAATCTCGGTGAGATCACTTTTTATGTTTACATGCACAGGCATATACCAATCATGGCTGTCAAAAAATACGCGCAGTTGTCTTTTCTTAAAAGAGTATCCGTGCTTTGCATAAATGGAATTTCGGAGAACGTAGATGTCGGCTTTTTTTAGTTCAGAAACTTGGTTTTCCCTTAGTTTTTCGGTTGAAGGGTTGAGGGTTGTTACTTTTTCTGTTGTGGCAAAGTAGGATTCCATTTCATACCATTCTCCTTCATATTCATCTTTGATTGTTTTGGTTTTTAACCAGTCTACAAAGTTGTTCCGTATTTTGGCATCTGGTTTATACTCAAAAGCTTTTTTGATAAGGCTATAGGTACGCTTGGGAGTTTGAACTTTTTTAAATGCATTCCATTTGCCATGAATCGAATCGCTGCTTTGATTTATTGAAAACGAAAATGTACCGTCATATTTATCATCTCCTGGCTCTTGTGTGTTGATGACAAACGAATCGTCTGTCGTTTTAATCGTTCCAATAAAGGGTCTAAAATTACCTGCCACTATGCTGTGACCAATAACAGAATCATTCCGAATCGTATCGATTGAAACGGTGATTTTATTTTCACGAGCCCAATTAAAATCACTTACATCTCCAACAGCTTTTACATTTTTATACTCATCATTATCATCAGGCAAAAACCAACCTACCCAATAACCTGTCAAATCATCAAGATCATTTACGGTGGTATTATTATTTACTTGCGAATGAACGGGGTCTTCGACATTTAAATTTTCGGGAGTTTCTTTATCAGCCGAGGCTTCATCTTTAATAGCATTTTCGCAGCTGTAAAACAGGAAGCATAACAAGAAAATTGAAGGAATATATTTAATCATAACAAAGGAGTTTCACTTAAAGATAATCGTTCTTCTCTAATTTGTACCAACGGTGTTCGGCACCATCGCCATCATACTCATCAATCTTCCAAAATTTTAATCCGATTTTTTCAAGAACTTTACAAGAGGCGATATTTTCTTCCATAGTAATGCCAATAATTTTTTCTAAACCCAAAGTTTCAAAACCATATTTAATGAACGGAAGATTCGTTTCTGTGGCGATACCTTGCCCCCAATATTTAGGCAGGTAGCGATAGCCAATGTCCGTTAAGTCATATTCAGACAGATATTTAAGTCCGGCAAAGCCAATTACTTTTTTATCTGCTTTGTGGTAAACCGCAAAACGCCCATAACCGTATTTTTCATAATCAGAGAAATTTACATCAGTAATAATTTTTTCGGCTTGGTCAATTGATTTTAAAGACGGAGTGCCTGTATAACGATTGACGGCATCGTTGGCGCCATACTCAAATACATCTTGCGCATCATCAAGCGTAAATCTGCGGAGTATAGTTCTTTCTGTTTCTATGATTGTTTCAGTTGGTGACATATCGCCAACAAAACTATTGCAATTTTTTTAAAACCTTAATAATCTCACTTGGCTCAGCACGATTTCGATACTCGGCATCAAGAAATGCAAACTTGATAGTCCCATCTTGAGCAATTACATAAGTTGCAGATAATGGCAACTCATCGCTTTCGTCGCCATTGTATTTGTGCAAGTCAAAACCATTTTGATAAGCGGTGGCAATGGGGTCAGGGAGTTTGTACACCACGCCGTACTGGCGCGCTACCTGATTGCCCACATCGCTTAGCACTTCAAATGTCAATGCATTTTTTTCTTTGGTGGTGATAGAACTATCGGGCAGCTCGGGTGAAAGCGCTAACAAACTCGCTCCTAATTGTTGAAATTTTGGCAATTCTTTTTGCAAACGGTTCAACGTTATATTACAATACGGACACCAACCGCCGCGATACCAAGTGAGAATAACAGGGCCATTTTTTAATTGCTCTGATAACGAAATTTTTTGACCAGTTGCATTCGTTAGCGTGAAGTTGGGTGCTGTATCACCTACTTGCAATGCATTTTCCAACACGCCACTTTTTGCTACGGCATCGATCCCTTCAGCATACAATTTCTTTTTTTCTTCAGTAGCTTTTTCATTAAAAGCATTTTTCTTTTCGTCTAATTCGGCTTGCAAACTTTGCTCTTCTGTCATCGTATTTTCCGTATTGGCATTTTCTGTTTTGGTTATTTCGTTTTCGCAGCTTGCAAAAAATGCTAATATGCTAATCAGGCTCAACGTTAATATTTTTTTCATAATGTATGTATTGAACGGTGAATTTAATATATCCCTACTGCAATCAGACAATTAATTTATTTGTTTTCAAAAGCTTTCCGCTTTTCTTGCATCCACTTATCCATAGCTTTGGGCGAGTTCATTACATCTTGCATTTCTTTCATAGCTTGGCTATGTTCTTCATCACCTTTAGCATACATTTCTTGTGCATGTTTTTTGCTGAGTTCGGCAATTTCTTCAAAATTTTCAGCCTTAAATTCTAAATCGCAGGCACCGCCTAATTCTTTACATGTCATTGTTTTCATAAGTTTAAAAATAATACTAAACATGGAATGTCTTGGCAAAAAAAAGTCATAAACATTCCATGCTTTGACACTAAATAATTATCACCTTTGCCCCATCAATCTCAACAAAGAAATATTCCGCATAGCGATTCCTAATATTATTTCTAATATTTCTATTCCACTATTGGGCATAGTAGATACTGCGCTGATGGGCCGGATGGAAGACCCCGCTTACATTGGCGCTATTGCTTTGGGCGGTGTGGTTTTTAATATTTTGTATTGGGGTTTTGGTTTTTTGCGTCCAGGCACTACTGGCATTACGGCGCAAGCTTTTGGCGCAGGAGATTTGCCGCAGTGCTATCGTTACTTTTTACAGGCTTTTACTTTGAGTTTAATTTTTGGTTTGAGTCTTTTAATTTTTCATATTCCAATTGGAAAATTTGCATACTCTTTTATGAATGGTAGTGAACAAGTAAAAAATCTGAGCTACGAATATTTTTCAATAAGGGTATTGGCGGCGCCTGCGGTAATTGCTTTGTTTGCCTTTCGCGGTTGGTTTTTTGGTATGCAAAATGCTGTGGCACCTATGGTGTTGACGATAGTTTCTAACGTTATCAATATTTTTCTAAGTTGGTATTTGGTAATGGAGTGCGACATGAGTGTGCGTGGTGTGGCTATCGGAACGGTGGTTGCTCAATATGCAGCATTGGTGATGGCGTTTGTTATTTTATTATATCGCCACAAGGCACAAGTTTTTTTATACATAGAAAAACAAACGTTCGAACTTAAAAAAATGACGCGCTTCTTAAATGTAAACCGCGATATGTTTTTGCGGAATATTGGTATGATTTTAGTGTTTAGTTTTTTTACAAATTACAGTGCTGGCGTGAGCGAAGAATACCTAGCCATCAATGAAATTTTGATTCAACTATTTTTATTTATGAGTTATAGCGTGGACGGTTTTGCTTATGCAGCTGAGGCTTTGGTGGGTAAATACATTGGCGCGCACAATGCGCCACGAGTAAAAGAAGTTGTGAAAAAAACATTGGTGTACGGCCTAGGATTTGGCGCACTGTATGCCATCGCTTATATGTTTTTGGGCGAGTGGTGTCTGCGTATTTTTACGACAAATGAAAATTTAATTGCCTCCGCGCAACCTTATTTTAAATGGCTTGCCTTAGTAGCAATTTGTGGTTCGCTGGCATTTATTTGGGATGGTGTTTACAGTGGCGCAACTGCATCTGTAGAGTTGCGCAATGCGATGTTTTTTTCGGTAGTTAGTTTTTTTATTGTGTTCTATTTGCTACAAAATACATACCCCAATCATGCTGTATGGATTGCGATGATTGCGTTCATGTTGGCACGTTCGCTGTTTCAAATTTTGTTTTATCAGAAACGAATTGTGGGGCGGTTAAAATAATCATATCTTCAACCGCCGCGCCGCCCAAGCAGTCAACTTTTTTTGCTGACCAACCAAAACCATCATATTTACCAACCAAGGAAATTTTAAAACAACTCGCATAATTAATGCACTGCGTTTTAATTCTGCGCCAAGTTTTTGGTACACTTTTTCGTCAAAAATTTTCATAAATTCTGCATCAAATTTATTTTCAGAAAAACATTTTATAGCTTGCTGCGCTGCAAAAATTCCACTCCACATTCCTTTGTCAATTCCGTGGCCTTGCATGGGGTCGGTGAGGGAAGCGGCATCTCCACACAGCATAAACCGTTCGCCCGAAATAATTTTCTTTTTGGTCCAAATAGGTAATCCAAAACCTTTTATTTTTTCTTTTATCTCAGCATTTGCAAAGCGTGGTGCAACAGAAGGAATTTTTGTAACTATGTGTTCCAAACTTTTTCGCAAATTAATATTCTCATCGTCAGTAGTATTTTGGGCGATACCAAAACCTACATTTGCGGCTCCATTTTCTAACGGAAAAATCCAGAAGTAACCAGGAAATTCTTTAAAGAAATGAAATTCGTTGACATCATCTTTTACACCACTTACATTTTTGTAATACGCTCGCACAGCTGATGCTTTTGGTTTTTCCAAACCACTTTTCGTATCCAAAAAACGACGCACCACGGAATATGTACCGTCACAACCAATGATAATTTTGGCTCTGATAATTTCGTTATTTTCTAGTTTGGCTTCCACATAATTTTCGTTGGCCGAAACATCTTTCAAGCGTTCATGAAAAATTTCCGTATCGGTATTTTTTTTCACTAACTCAAAAAGGAAATTATCAAAATTCGTTCGCTTGCTATTGTAAGAATACGTCACCCAATCAAGCGCAACAGTCTTGCCGTTAGGCGCAAATATTTTAGAAGTACGAATTTCTTTTTTATCGGCAACGTTGCGCATCTGTTTTGCCCATTGTGAATTTATTTTTTCCATTGCCTTAAACGCAGGGCCGGGAACGGCATCGCCACAAATTTTATCACGCGGAAATTTTTCTTTATCAAAAAGCGCAACCTTTAAGCCCGAGCCCTGTAACGCCAATGCGCAAGCACATCCACTTGGCCCAGCACCAATAATTGCTACATCGTAATCTGCCACATTTTTATAAGTTGGAATTTGGAATTTTATCATTTCAAAATTGCCCCCAAAGGGTGCTTACATTAACACGCCATCTTTTGCTTGTATAGAGTTAGGCAAATCGGTTTCACCTAGCATTTCGAGCAGGTCTATTTCTATGGTTCTACAAAGCGCCAGCATAGGCACATCGTTTCCCAATCCCTCAAAAGGATTTTCAGAATAATCACCTATGAGTTCCATCATTATAAAAACCCACCCTACAATAACCGTAAACGGAATGGAAATCCAAGCCCCCCAATCGTTAACATTGCTAAGATCATGAAATTCCGTGACCATCGCAAAGGGTAATAAAAATAGAAAAATACCTACAAATATTAGGCTACCGTTTCCGTATTGTCTGGGTAGCGGAAATTTTTTAATTCGTTCTGCCTGCCCTTGGTATGTAAAAAAATCATTTAAAATACCTTGTAATTCCATGTGCCTAAAATCTTCTATAATTCCTTTTTCGCGCATTTCTTTTAGTTCTTTGGCTTGTGCGTGGATGATTTGCGTTGCTGTATTTTGTGCATTGATTAAAGACTCTAATTCATCGGCAGGCAAAAAGTGTGATAACTCAATTTTGGTAGTTTCGTCGCTAAATAGCCCCACGCCCCAAGTATTAAACCGAGCTTCGGTAGTTTTTCTTACGTGTTCATTTTGGCTAATGTGCTCCCATTCTGTAGGCAATAATAACTGGCTGCGCAATGCGTACAACCAACCAATGTGGCGGTAAATTAATTTTTTGTGGTAAGCACGGGTCTTTTCATTGCTCACACTTTCATTCGCAAAAAATGGCGTTGCAAAATTAATTATAGAGGTGCTCCACATGCGACTACTATTTACAATGCCGCCCCAGATTTTGCGGGCCTCCCACAAGCGGTCATACGCGCTATTGTTTTTGAAACCTACGTAAAAGGCTACAGCAGTGCCAATAACCGAAACGGGCAACCAAGGCATTTTGAAACCATGAAAATTTAGATGGTGTAAAAATTCAGTAAGACAAACAGCGAAAGTTGTCCAAATTGTAAACCAAATAATATGCCCCCCAGAAAATTCCCAAAGGCGTTTGGCACTAAAATTTTTTATTACATACATGACGTAAAAATAGTGAAAACGATTAAGCAAAAAACGATTTCTGTACAATTGATAAGGCATTCATCTTTATCATTGTTGGTTGTGCCACGAATCATTTTTATATTATTATTTTCTGCCATTGTTTTTTCTTGCAACCGCAAAAAAGTAGCAGTACCAAAAATGGAGCGGAATGGAAAAACAATTTGGACGGCTGAAGATAAAATACGGAACAAAAATTCGAACCCACGCCCAGTAATTGTGTTAGATGCGGGCCACGGTGGTTATGACTCAGGTGGTTTGAGTTTGCACGATTCTATAAAATTAAAAGAAAAAGACCTGACGCTGTTTATGTCCGAATTACTTTTTAAAAAGTTGGATAAAAAACGTTTTAACGTAATACGCGTACGCACAAACGATACTTTTTTGCATCGGCACGAGCGCACTGAATTATTGGAATATGCCAATCCGGATTTATTGATTTCGTTGCACACCAATTTTGACCCCGATACAAATATTAATGGTTTTGAATTTGCATATAGCGGACGTATGCTTAATTACATAGACTCTAGCAAAAATCAAATCCCGCCCGATACAATCAATATTGACAATCCCTTTGCCGATTTGCTCACCAAATATTGTTTGCAATTGACAGTCAACACGCAGCGTACTTTCCCCACCATGCGTCGCCGACATTTAAAGGAACGGACCGATAGAATATGGATGTTGTACGGTGTGCATTACCCGAGCATTTTGGCCGAGTTTGGATTTATATCCGGGGCATCAGATGTTTTGGTTTTGGCCGATAAAAAAAAGCTGGAAAAGTATACCGATGTTTTGGCAAAAACTATTACTAGTTTTTTTCCTGTGGTGAAAAGAGATTCTTTTTATTTGCCGCCGCTGGGTAAGGTGCCGGTAATCAAATAGGGCTTATACAAAACACGGTGATTATCTTTTAGGTTAAAAGATAATCACTGTGTTAAGGAATGCTATTTTTTATAAAATCAGAAAGCGAAAAATGCTAGCTGAATAAGCCAAATTATTTGTGGTCTTTTATAACCTCCTCATCGCGGTATTTGCAACAACCATGTAGTTGATCGTAAACTGCTTGGCTCGCTTTGTACTTTTCGGTGTCGTGACCTACAGCGGCTACGCCTTGTTGTATTTCGTCATTTGTGGTTTTGGTATTGTTATAACGTACTATCAATTCTTTGGTGTATTCATTCCAATCGGCCAGTTTTATGCCAGGTAATTTATTCACCGCTTCTTCTATTCGGTCTTTGCACATACCGCATACGCCATCCACTTTTATTTTTTCGGTTACCATTTTATTGCCTGTAAAAAGTGGCTTTACTGTTTTATTCAAATCATACCGAAAGCCTGTATAAAAAACGCGCCCTGTAGATGGGCCCCATGCCGCACCAGCATCAAAATACTGTCCGTACGGATCGGTCGCGCCAAGGATCAAATCATTTTGGCGATAGTTTGTAATATTTTCGCTACCCGCGTATAGTTCAAAATCTTCTCTTGGTTTCCAAGTTACTTGGCCTAACAATCGGAAAAAATCAGGCGAATAATTTCCTGCTTCGGGGCGCATATTTTCGGGGTTGGTGCCGTAATCGGGTAGGCGTTGTTGCCCGGTCCATTGTGTGGTAAAATCAATGCCCCATTTTTTGTTTGGTGTTTCGTATGCCAAATTTGCTAAGGCACGATGCCGCGGATTAAAAACTCGTTCGCGCAATACGCCGTCTTGTGTTACCCGTACTTCATTAAATTTATAGGCTAAGCGAAGGTCCAGATTTTTAACTAACTCATAATAATATTCTGCCTGTACATACCAACCATAACTTTTTCCTTTCAAGTTATACATCAGTACTTCCTGTGGCGAGTGGTCATAATCTACCACTACCTGATTGGTAAAATCAGTACGGAAAATATCGAGGCTCAATCGATTATCTTTTATACCGTTTTCAAAATTGTAAGTGAGGTTCAAGCCATAATTCCAACTTTGCTCTGGTTGTAAATTTTCGAGGATGCTAAGCTTTCTGTTGGATGCAAAAAAACGAGTGTTTTCTGCAAACACAGTTGGCGTTCTGAAACCGCTACCACCGCTTAGGCGTGCCGAAAAATTTTCGTTCATTTTATATAACAAATTAGCCCTTGGTGTAAAAAATGCTTTTTGCAATCGAAAATTATAATCGCCCCGCACGCCAAGTAGCACCGTCGTTTTTTCAATATCATGAAACGTA